>JAYSRH010000519.1:0-6363 GCA_043721115.1 Fibrobacteria bacterium
CCCGTTTGACTAGCAGGCGATGATTCTCAACCTTGAATGAATCTTCGCTGGCAAATCGGTCCAGATTTTTTTCCATGCCTGCTTCCAGGTCTTTATGACTGAAGCAGCATTCATCCAGTGGGAAAAGATCCACTGAAGCAATTTCCTTGACCGACCGCTGCGTGAAGATGTCGAACTCTTTCACGGATTCGATTTCATCGCCAAAGAGCACGATACGCACCGGGTTGTCCAGAAGGTAGGGGTAGATGTCGATGATCTCGCCGCGCACCGAGAACTCACCAATATCCTGCACCACGGCTTCTTCCGTGAAACCCATATGCAGCACCGTTTCCCGGAACTCCTCCAGATTCAATGTCCCGCTCTTGGCGAGGTTGAGGATTTCCAAATGGAGGGAATCGGGGCTGGAAAGGCGGGTCACAAAAGTGGAGAGGGCCGTCACGACTACGGAATGTTTCTGCTTGTACAATGCGTCGAAACAAGCCAGTCGTTGTTCCAAAACATGGCCGAATGGCTTTCGCCATTCATAGGGCTTTAAATCGAGTCCTGGAAACAAAAGCACCTGGTCTTCGCCTAACCAGGATTCCAAATCTTCCGCCACGAGTTCGGCGGTTTTTGCATCCGGAGCCAGGTAAAGCAAATTGCCTTGGTTATCCTGGAAGTGACGCGCAATTAATGCGGAAACGCCAGAACCGGCCAGTCCAGAAACATACATGGGTTCAAGTTGGCGGAAAGGCACCGCGGACAGGGATGGAAATGTTTCCTCATGGAAAAGTTGAGCCAGCGGAAAGGGAGCATGACCGAGTTTGGAAGTGCGGGTTTTCAAGGGACCATTAAAATAGGAAAAATGGGCGGACCCTTAGCCTTTGGAAAATGTACGGATCAGCGTTTTCCCCATGGCTTGGCCCGGGCGCTCTATCGCCCAATAGAGCAGCAGGGACGCTCCCACGGTAAGGGCAATGGTCCAGAACAGGAAAGCGAGTAGCTGGAGCTCCGGAGACTGTGTGACGTTGCCTAGAATAGGCATAAACCATGTTTCCGAAAATCGAATGACGAAAAAGTGGGTGATATATGCGCTGTAGCTGATTTTTCCAAGTCCAATGAAAGGGCGATTGGCTAGGAAGTTCTCCGGTTTTAGAATCATAAACTGGATAATGAGCAGAAAGGATAGCCCGAATAGAAAATGGTAAGGCAATAAGGTTTTGAAACCTATAGTGGTAGCCGTCAAAAGATAACCGCCACACCAAAGAAAATACCAAGCATACGTTCCCGAAGTGTGGGTTGGGGAGGGATCCACGCTTGCTTCATTGTGGTGGCCCCATCTCTTGTAGAGGAAAAACACAACAATGCCCAATGCAAATAAGGGTGCCTGATTGGGAAGCCAAAAAAACAAAAATGACGGATAGAGTTTGGAATCAGATGCCACAAAAGTGGACATGCCTTCGTTGATCACAAAGCGAAAGGTTAAAGCTCCCAATGCAAAATAGCAGGCGGTTCTTAGGTTCTTGATAAAAAATACCAGTAAAGGTGCCACTAGATAAAACCACATTTCCACGGCGATGGACCATCCGCCAGGTACCAACGTGGGGCACAGGGAAGGTATCCAGGCACTGGTAAAAGTTAAGGTGCTGAAAAATTCTGCCGTGGGAAACCGAACTGAATGACGTGTAAGCAAAAACGCGTTTATCAACAAGGTAAGGTAGTACAAGGGAAGAATCCGAAAAACTCTCCGAATAAAAAAAGCGAGATAGGAGTGCGAGCCTTTTCTTTTGGCGGTGTTCAATGTCAGAAAAATGGTGAAGGCACTGACCATAAAAAAAAGTTGTACTCCAATGGAGCCAAATTCCAATATTTTCTGGATTCGAAGATTTAAGGCGGGAACAGCCTGGTAAACATGGTAGACAAGCACGAAGAATATCGCATAGCCGCGAAGGGCGTCCACCCATTTTAGGCGATTTAGTGCTTCGATTTTAGCCAAAAATAGTGCCTTTTTTCCAATGGATTCAGTACTTGTTTAGTCTACGATGAGCGGGGAAATGAAAACAAGCCTGATCCGGATTGATAGGAATTGGATGGGTGGGAAATAGACTTGGCTTTACTTAATTTTATTCCTTATTTCCCACTATAATTAAAATTCGTCTGCATCAAGTACGCTGGAGGGTCCATGACTAGATTCAATTTGCGCAATAGTGCGCTGGCATCCATTTTTTTTCTGATATTTTCGGCGCTAACTACGCTGGCCCAGATGAATATAGCGTATGAATATTACGCCCCTTTCACCGGTACCACGGTCAAAGACATTCCTAAAGTGTCACCCAAGTCCATGGGTGGATTGCTGAATATTTCCCTTCCTCCAAACACAGTGGATCAAAATTTTGCGATCCGCCTAAAAGGATTCATCAAGATTCCGACACCTGGTAGTTATACTTTTTTTACGGCCACAGATGATGGTAGTACCTTGGCCATTGACACTACTAAAGTGGTGGACAATGACGGCTCCCATGGAACCACAGAAAAATCAGGCGTTATTACTTTAGCTGCGGGCTTACATGCTATTGAGGTGCTTTATTTCCAAGGTGGTGGAGGGCTAGCCTTTTCTGTCGCCTGGCAAGGACCAGGTATAACAAAGCAGGCTATTCCAGACAGTCTGCTCTTTTACGAATCTTCCGCGCATGATGCCGCCCCATCTGGCATCTTGACCCCGGTTGGAACCATAACCGGAGCAACGCTGGCACCGAAAATAATGGTTCAGAATCTTGGCCAGGCGACCGAATCCTTCAACGTATTTTGTCGCATCGATTCGGCAGGAGTCCCTCTTTACGCGAAAAGCCAATCCGTTATTGGCTTAGCGTCCAATCACGCGCAGACTCTAACCTTTCCGAACTGGAGTGTACCGATGGATCTGCACAAGGTTTATACCTTGTCCGTGTGGACGTCACTGGCAGGTGACCTAGTGCCGGCGAATGATACACTGCGCACAGCCGTGCTTGTCCAACAAGCAGGATTATCCACATTTCCAAAGCCATACCAACTCTATTGCCGGAATGCACAAGATTCTGCCATTGTCGCGGTTGCGGGATCGATTTCGATACCAGGTTCGGATTCGGTTTCATTGACCATTTATAAGAACAATGTAAAGTTCCAGAGATTGGCTCAAAAGTTGCAATATGCAGGTAATACTGCGGCTTTCGCCTTCAATCCAAAAATCCATGCAGAACTCGCTATGTATAAATTTGAGGTTCGTATCGATGCGCTCTTATTCGCAGCGGCCGATAGCGTTGTAGCCGGAGACGCATTCTTGGTGGAAGGACAATCGAATTCGTGCGACTTCAGCAGTGTAGCGCCTCAGCCTTATTTGCGCACTTTTGGAACTTGGTCCGGGGACGCACAGGCTACGGCGTCCGATACAGCTTGGGGCATTGCAATGACAAATGGGCATACCGTCAATGGATGGGGAATGCAAATTGCCAAAAAAATCGTCGATACCTATTCGGTTCCCATTTGTTTGATAACAGGTGGTGTTGGAGGAACATCCATCCAGCAGCACGCCCCGTCCAGCGACCTCAGTACGATATACGGTCGATACCGTTATCGGATTTTGAAGGCCAGTCTCCAGAATGGGCTGAAATGGGTTATTTGGCATCAGGGGGAATCCAACCAAAATGAAGCTGCCTACAAAACTTTGTTTCTTAACCTGTGCAATTCCTGGAAAACCGATTTCCCAGGGCTGCAACGTTATTACCTCTTCCAAATTCGTCCCGGTTGCCTCGGCCTGGGATTGGAAACCATTCGAGAACAGCAGCGTCAAATCATTCAGGGCAGACCCGATATTTCCATCATGTCCACCACCAATGTACCATCCCATGACGGCTGTCATTACGGACCTGAAGGCTACACCACTTTCGCCAATTGGATGTACCCTTTGGTGGCGCGTGATTTTTATAAATCCACGGACACGTTGCGTATTCGCCCTCCCGATATACAGCAGGCCTCCTTCGCAAACTCGGCGCGCACGCGGATTACCCTCCGCTTCGATCAACCCGTAATGGTGCCAACGGACACCTCTATCCGAAATGCCTTTGCTATGGGAAATGTGTTTACTGCCATGGATTCTATAAAGGCGGACACTGTGGCCCGTTCGCTCACGCTGTTCCTCCACGCCCGTGCTGATTCAACCAGACTAAGCTATGTGCTGGATACTTTGAAAGGCGCCAGGTATGAGGGGCCATGGCTTACCAATACCCGAGGCATTGGCGCACTCACTTTTTATAGAGTTCCTGTACTGGATTCCGGCACGGTGGGCATTGGACCTGAGGGTCATCTAGAGGAAGATTTAAAGAGGCTGAATGCCGTGGTGGGCCCGTTTAGCATAGACATAAGATTTAAAGGACTCCACGCGGTGAAGGTCTACAGTCTTTCTGGAAATCTGTTGATGGCCAAACAGAGTGATGGGCCTGCTCGTTATCCTGTTCGGGATCAGTTGGGCAAAGGCGTATACCTTGTTCGCATCGTAACGCCCAATTACAGTTTAAAACAGAAAATGTTTGTGTACTGATCGGGTTAGCTAAATCTCATTTTTCAAAAGACTATTGGGTCATCGCTAAGCAGCCGCGGTCAGCAAAGCTTCCATGCGTGCCAACACTTGCTTTTCCATTTCAACCTGATGGTTAGAGATATAGGTGTGTAAGGATTCACGCGCCCAGGGCACCATGGAAAACACCGCTAGGAGATCCTCGTCATTGAATTTCTGCAAGGAGTCATCAAGTCGCATCATCAAGGTCTCTAGATCGGCCATAACCCATTCCTTTTTTCAAAGTTTGGACGGTTTTCGGTCTCTATGTGTAACCATCGACATGTATGGCATAAAACATGAGCCTTTAAGCTAAGTCAATCGCAGGAATGGATAGAATCAGACCGACACTGGATTTGTTTTTTCAGTGTTTGGCTGGTCCGGAAAACTGTTCTGCAAATTCTCCGTAGGCTTCGGCCTCCAGTTTTTCCTTGGGGATAAATCGCAAAGCCGCCGAATTGATACAGTAACGCAGGCCAGTGGGTGCGGGACCATCGGAAAAAACATGACCCAAATGGGAGTTTCCATGCTTACTACGCACCTCGTCCCGATCTATCCCATGCGACTTATCCTCCGCCTTCTGCAGGTTTTCTGGTTCGAGGGGGCGTGTGAAACTGGGCCAGCCTGTACCGCTGTTGAATTTGTCCTTGGAGCTGAACAACGGCTCTCCCGTGACCACGTCCACATAGATGCCCTCCTTGTGGTTGTCCCAATATTCCCCAGTAAACGCCCTCTCCGTGCCGTTTTTTTGAGTCACCTCGTATTGCTGAGACGTTAACTTTTGTTTTATCACCATATCTGATGGTTTAATATATTTTCGGTTTTCAGTTTGCACCCCGTCGTTGTTTTCTGTCGTCGGAATGATTGGGTATTCCGGATAATCCTTGCCCCAAGTTTTTTCCAGAAAGCCTTCGCGCCCCGATCCCTTGCGGTAGGCATGATACCGAATAGGATTTGTTTTGTAGTAGTTCTGATGATACTCTTCAGCTGGAAAAAAGGACTTGAAAGGAGTTATTTCAGTTGCAATAGGCTGGGAGAATTTATGACTGGCCACCAATCTGGACTGGCTTTGCTCTGCCAAACGTTTTTGCTCCTGATTGCGATAGAATATGGCGGGACGATATTGTCGGCCTCGGTCAGCGAATTGCCCGCCCGCATCCGTGGGATTCATAGAGCGCCAAAAAACTTCCATCAAAGTGGCATAGCTGACTTTACTTGGATCATACGTAACATTTACCGACTCGGTATGTCCGGTTTTCCCACTTCCCACGTCTTCGTAGGTTGGGTTGGGTTCGTCTCCGCCACTAAAACCGGATACTACGCTAAGCACACCAGTCACTCTTTCAAAGGGCGGCTCCATGCACCAAAAGCATCCACCTGCGAATGTCGCCTGGGCAGTTTTAACTGAAGACGGTATTTCAGTAGGCACGGCGCCTGTTAGTTGTCCAGCCGTAGTTAGGGCAAATAATAGAAGCGCAGGGACCAAAATTGGATAAGAAAAAACGGACCAATGTGAATCAGGATTCATACAGCCTCCTTTTAGTAATGCGGTAAAACAGTAAAGTTGTAAAGAATGTACCAAGATGCCGGGCTCATAGTCGCGCATTGGCGCCAATTCACCCAGGCTTGCTCATGAGTCGCTTAGAGACCTAAAATGTTACACCAGGTTTGCAATGTCCCCGGAAAGCGGGTTTAAACATAAAAGACTTTAAGTTGCACTTCAGGTTTCGCTTCAACCCCCGATTGAGTTCGGTTATGGTACTTGCAACATGCACCCCGCAAGCCCTATGATTGTT
>JAYSRH010000520.1:0-6333 GCA_043721115.1 Fibrobacteria bacterium
TCTGAGAAACTACTGCAGACCAGTTACCAGCGTCGTCTCTTTCCCTGATCGACAGGAAATGGGATCCATCAATCAAGTCACTAGTTGGACTAAAACTCATTGATGTCGTAATAACAGTATCCTTACCGGCATCCAAAATAATCTTAAATATTCCGTTTCCCCTGTCCGCCAAATTTTGAGTCCAATTCCAAGTTGGTTTACGGCTTTTGGAATACGCAGGCGTTTGGTTACTAAACACTGGAGACCCAGGCACACGAGTATCCAAATTGATACTAGCGGTATCCGCTCCAACTCCAAACGGGTTGGTTTCATAGACAGGTACAATATTTTTCCCTTCGGATAACAGTACAGACTTGGTCTTTTTCACGCCATCTGCCAAATATTCAACCAGAAATGGAGTGGAGTTTACAGTCGTATCAGCGGCCGGTTTTGTAATAACAACGAAGGGGGCAAGAATTCCGGCCTGAATCCTTAAAGTCTTAATCGCCTCATTCCCCTCGGAATCCCTAGCATAGAATTTAACGGTAAATTCTCCCTTACTCTTGTAGGTATGAAATAAGGATGTATCCGACTTGGACGAAGAATCATCAAATTTTCCGTCACCATCTAAATCCCACTTCAAGGACTTAACTGATCCATACCGCTGAGAAATATGAATGGGAAAAATAACGAAAGAATCCAATGGTACTTTTCTATCAATGCCAACCTCAATTACAGGGGGATCCTTTACCACAGTAACCCTGGCAGTATCACCGGTTGCTGGGAATCCTAGGACAAAGGCAATCAGGACTGCCTGTCCCGCCTTCTTGGGATATAAACGATTACCTGCTGTTACCATGAAAACCTCCTCATTGGTGCTCGATATTACAACAGTCTTACCAGAATCTGAAGAAGGTACCATTACTGTTACTATTACTGAATCCCCACCTTCGAAAAGTTCAATTTCATGCCTGGACAAAACAACATGGCCATGGCTTGGAATAGTCGTAGTATCCTTTGGTTTAGTGGTATCAATTGGAGCAATTACATTGCTGTCCTTGGTTACCAAGGGCGGTATAAAAGTTGTTGGCTCGACCTTGGCAATATTTTCTGTTGATACTTGAATGACAAATTCAGCTAGTTTAATCTTTCCCTTGTAAGCTGAAATAACCACTCGCACAGGCTTAGGCGCATCTGCTGGAAGTTCAATATTTTCGAGCCTTACCTTGTCCTTCAGCTTGTCATATGGCCCAATAAATAGTTTCTCCTTATAAATCTTATGATCTTTGTCTGTCAAGTCAATGCGGACCGAATCATATATTCCTGCTTGGATCGAAAGCGAATCCTCAAGGTGAATTTGTAGAACCGTAATTTCAACGGGAGCGGTATTGTTGCAATTTGTAAATAAAACGCACAGAAAAAAAATGCCAAAGACAAATAGAATAGATTTGTTAATCATAACTTCCCTGTCATTATTTAGCTACTCCGCCCTGCCAAACTGGAACGATATTTTTTTTGACATCCGGTTTCGGCTCAAATATAAAATACGCGGTGGTGGCCATGACGGCGGCCACACTAACGCCACCGCAAGCCCACCAGATGAACTTACTTTTACCGTTAACGTTCCTTGATTTATTCGGCAATATAGCGTGTCCATACTGGTCATGTTTGTGTATGTACTCCTGCTGAGCAAAGTAATCAGTCTTCACATTCTTAAAAATGGCTTGGATATTGTCCGAGACATATAAATCCAGAAGTTCGATGGCAGGCATCAAGCGTATCAACGCAACCATATAGCTCTCACCTTTGGCCTTAGTTGCGGGATTCGCACAATAAATGACTGACAAGTATTTAAAGACAAATACAGAGTCCTCTTTCGTGGCAGACTGAGGGAAGTTTGTGCGATAATTTTCCAGCGGTGGCAAAACTTTTTGAAAGTCACCTTCAAAATAATCGTTGGAAATAGAGGCTTTATCAAGGGTACCGTTTGATAGGTAACCGTATATTGCATATGTAGGCATGGAGATTTTTAGGATGGCGACAAAAAACCCAAAGCGCGTGCATATGGCCCAAGCCCTATATTTGAAGGATTGCATTGCTGGAAAAGTAAAAATTGAAGACGATTTCGGAAGCCAGTAGTTGATTGAAATCGCGTAATAGTGGCGTGGATTGGAAAAATGGGGATTGTTCCCTTGCCAAAAGAAAATAAACTCATGGCAATGAGTGAAGGTGCGACATTAGCGGGTAAAGTATTTCCAGCAGAAGAAATGAAATTGCTGGAAATACTTTTCAGTACAAGCTTATAAAACCATGAAATCAGAAGGGATTGGGTTTACGATTTTGTAATGGCTTTTTCTTTATCCCAGAACCCAATAAAAAAGACTACGGCAATTGCTGTCGCCATTACTGCCGGCATAATCCAGAAGGTCTTCCAGCTGGACATGGCAGTGGAAATAATTCCCGGATCCACGGTGAGCCTTTCCACGGAAAACATCCGGCCAAAAGATTGCAAAAAGGAAATTGATTCCTCAGGATGAGCAGCTTTGATGGCGGAATCCAAGACTGTGTAATTTGGCGCTACCAATCCGAATACCGTTGGAAAGGTAATATTGAATCCGAAAAGTGTACTTGATCCAAAGAAACCTCCAAAAGCTACCTTATAGCCAACAAACATCCCCAAACCTTGTGTAAAAAAGACCAGCATGCTCTGGGACTGGCCTTTTATATCCTTAGAGGAAACGCGGTCGGTATACATAAATCCAGTGACGAAGAAAAAGTCGTAGCATACCCCGTGCAGGATAATGGCTAGGAACAACATCCAGGCAACTTGATCCGGCGCGCCAAACGCGAATAACAAATAACGCGTTATCCAGGCAAGCATTCCTACAAGGATCATGTACTTCACACCCAGTTTTCGCAGAAAGAGGGGGATGAGAATCATGAAAATAATTTCCGACATTTGGCCGAGCGACATTGTGGATGCGGGCGCGACGAAACCGGAATTGCTGAGGTAATTGGAGGTTAAGGCATAGTAATAGGCTAGCGGTATGCAAATGAGAGTGGAGCAGAGGATAAACACGAAGAAGGCCGGTTTTTTCAACAAGGAAAAGGCATCCACCATGAAAAGAGCCCGTAGATTAACCGGCTTGCCCTTGGCCGGAGGAGGCGTGGTCGGTAGGGAGAAGCAATATACGCCCAGGATCAAGGAACAAATTCCCGCCATCCAGAAAATATTGAACTTAGCGCCCCAGCCTAGAAACCCAGTGACCAATCCGGCAACGATCCACCCAATGGTTCCCCATACCCGAATCTTGGGAAAAAGGTTCTGTTCGCTAACATTGGAGAAAACGATATTGTTTCCCAAGCCAAGGGTGGGCATAAAACAAATCATATGTCCGGTAAATAGCAGGGCAACTATTTTGCCATTGCCAGCATGTGCAAAGCCCGGTGCCAGGCACATCAGCACTCCGCCGATCAGCAGCAAAACGCCCATCACTTTTTCGGAGGCAAAGAAGCGGTCGGCAATAATTCCCAAAAAGAGTGGAGCGAAAATGGCCGCTATCGGCGCAGTACCATAGGCGCTACCTATGATATCGGCCAGCCCGTTGGTACCTAGACATTGGCCCAGGGTAACGAACCATGCACCCCAAGTAAAGAATTGCAAGAACATCATTACAGAAAGCTGTATGCGAATTGTTGAGTTCATATGCGGCCCTAAGGCACCCTCCTCGTTATCATGTTATCAAAACAAGCAGGGTATAAGATACTTATGCCCTGAACATTTTTGCTGGCCGATTCTAGAATGACTTGCGTCCCTTACAGCAAACTTTTTTTGGAATCCAGAAACTTGTACATCGGTTCCATTTCTTCCCGGAATTCCGCGTAGGTCATATCTTTTAGATAAATGGCGCCATAGGCCCTACGCAGCATGGGATTGGGGCTGGAATAGAAGAAATCCCGACCCATCAGTTTGTTCAAATCGTTGTGTTGTTCCACCCATATTTTCTGCGCCAACTTGCTGAAGGTTCCGTTCAGTTCGTGGCTAGGGAAGGATGCCGTCCTTTGGCTGATAAAGCAGGTTTTAAACATGCTATCCAGTACGGCAAAAGAGTTTAACGAAATGGGAACAATAGTATCCGCCTCAGAAATATGGTATCGGGACCAAATGTTGCGATAACCAAATACCCGGATGCCTGTGTCTCCATGGATTTTTACATACGCTTCCAATGCCCGGGCCACGGCAATCAAGACCTTGAAATGGGTATCTGGACCGCTTCCCTCCGGGTCCATGGCCACGGTTACGATATTGGGTTTTACTTTTTCCAAAAGTTCTAGAATGGGCACCACATCCCGTTGATAGTCCGGATCTTCCGGGAAAATCTCGCCCGTATAAAATTTAAGCCTTAAGTGATGGACATTGTCACGATCGTGACCAAAATGGGCCCAAACCAGTTCAGCTTCCCATTCTCTAATCCAACCCTTCATATGTTGGATGGATTCGGGATCGACTTGGCCCGGCTCCAGATTTTCCAAAAGGGCGGTTTGCGTTCGGATATAGTCCAAAGCTTCCGCCTCAGATAAATCCGCGCGCTTTTCAAATACAAATCGAGACAGACGGCACGCGGTAAAGTACTCTTCCGCTTCTTTGTTGCGCTGTGAAATGGCCTTGAGATACCCATGGATCTCCTGTTGCCCGGTAGCCGGAATCCGCAGGTCGGCGACAGGAATTTTCCGACCCAACCCACCGGTATGCAAAAGATCAGCCAATTGATGGAGCCGAGTCAAAAGGTATTCATTTGTTACGGCGGTAAATCCACTGGTCAAATAGCAAAAATGGCTTTGGTGTCGTTCCGACCGAACCAGGTGATGGATGACAGGAAAATAAGCCAATTCAATATCGTCATGATGCGGGGCTGTATGCAGCCAAATCTGATCCGCAGGCATTTCGCGGCCCCGTTGAAATTTGGCTTTGACGGATGCGGCGACAGTCTCCAATAGATTGGGAATGGAAGCGCGCCCAATTTTGGCTGCCAGATTCCATTCGGGGACGTCTTGATTTGAAACTTGCAGGGCCGAGGTCCGCAGTGCAGCCGGATTCACATCTGGCGATGTTTCCGCAAGCGCACCATCAATGATTAAACGTTCCAAATCACGACGTTTGGGCGAGGGCATGGCGAGCAGATTCGCAAGTCGACGCGCCTTTAGTCTAGAGCTCGATCCAGTGGTCAAGAAAAAGCGAGCTTTGGGAAGTTTCTGTAAAGAGCTGGCGGGATTTTGAATGGTGGGAGGATTCTCTAGGGCATTGGCTACGATATGGGCTTTGGTTTCTCCCGCTGCCATGATAATGGCCACGGCTTTAGGATTGTAGGTGATTGTCCCGAGCCCGATGGTAATCACAGCTTTCTTGCGCACTGCATCGATGCCGCCGAGATCGGTGGATGCGGCCGCCTGACTTTCATAATTCAACTTGTCCATTCGCGTGGTGGAATGGTGGCTGGTGCCCCGGATATTAAAGGCGATATGCCCATCGGGGCCAATGCCACCTAAGAAGAAACCGATGCCACCCATGTTACGGATGCGCTCTTCGTAACCTTCACAGAATTCTTCGAAACGATTGATCACGCGTTGCTGAAGGATTTCTTTTTCATTGGCGGCTTGTCGGATTCTTAAATCGAGATCAATGTTGCCGTCTGCAAATACGTCCTGGAGATTTTTATGGGGAAAGGCCGCTTCTTCCAATCCTTTTGGTATACTGAAGGTATCCAGCAATAAAGCCCGTTTTGGATCAAGCCCAAAACCCTGTAGGTAAAATTTATTGACAAAGTAAGCGAAGGAGCGTTCATGATCGGGGCGGATGGGAAAGAATTCATCTAACTGGACAAAGCGTAACCCATCCATGCGCGGCTTTGGCGTATTACCCAATCCCACTCTGGCGAGCATGCCATCTTTTGCCTCTGTGGCCCAATTGCCCAGGTAGTGATGGACCCACTTGATAAAATATTCCGGAGTTTTTCCCGTGGGTAGGGCAGCCACGCCTTCCGGATTTTCGGAAACCCATTCGAGAAATCGCAGCGCCGTCAGTTGGCCTAGAATGACATAATTTCCAACCGTAACGACTTTCACGCGCTCTTGGTCTGCGCTGATGTTCAGTTTTCCTTCTTCAGTGAGAAAGAAATCTTCAACTTTACTCGATCCGCCCGGTGCCAATTTTTGCTTAAGATCCACTCAAATACTCCTCTGTTCCACTGTTTATAAATCTACCCTTTCCCACCCGGATCGATGTGCCCACATTGCTTGATTTTTTAGCAAAACCGATTAAAAAATGGCTTATTCAGGTGATTTTTGAGGGACCGC
>JAYSRH010000521.1:0-6329 GCA_043721115.1 Fibrobacteria bacterium
CCTTTAGCATGGCCGAACAATTCGCTTTGCATAAGCGACCCTTTCAGACTGGAACAATTCAATTCAATAAACGGCGCGGACTTGCAGTCACCATTTTCATGGATCCAATTTGCAATAACGCCTTTCCCGGCGCCGGTTTCACCCAAGAGCAAGACTATGGATTGGTTGGTTGCGGCCAGTCCCACATATTTCAGTGCCTTGGCAATTGATTTGCCTTCCCCGAAAATGGGCCCGACTTTCTTCGATGCCTCAGGCGCCGAGATTTCAAATTTCTCTGAAACTCCTTTCCCGAAGTATTCTTCCAGGAAATTTTCCAGGGAATGTAGATCAAATGGCTTGAGCAATATCCCTGCAACAGCCTCTATTTTCCCATTCATCTCGGACGGCATATCATCGGCTTTTGCGATAAGGAAAATCGGCAATCCAGGAAGCGTCCACTTCAATTTGCAAATCCATGGCATGACTTTTTCATCGGACATGTTCACATTAAGGAGGACAGCGTGGAACTCCCGACTCCCAATAGCTTCCGTAGCTCCATTGAGCGTGCTCACGGATTTCAATTCATAGCCGGATTTGAAAGGGTGGTTTATGAAATCGGCTCCGATTGGATCTTCACCTTCAACAAAAAGAATGATTTTTTGGGCTGATGATTTCATAAGTCTCCATTTTTCTAACGGGAACATCATAACAGGAATAGGCGAATTGTCGGAAAAGCTTTTTCCAAAATGAGCCCCATTGATGAGTGGTTTATAACATTTCGTCTTACCCGTAAATAAGCATTCTCCAAAACGGAAAACAAGGATTCGTTTTTAAGAATGCCTTGAGCTTTTAAGGTTTGATGGAATACCGCAGACTATAATTCACCGACGCCTGCAAATTCGACTTCGTCCGTGCTCGATATGCGGACGGCTTATTCCGATGCTACCGGTCGAGCACCCAATAACATTTTCTGGCAAGTGGGGCTGCGCGTTTCCTCTTGAGGGACGAACCGCCTAGCAGGCTGTGAGCGCGAACAAGGCTGTGAATAGATGTGCAGTCGTCAACCGTTCCGCCCAGAATCCGAGAATCACTTCATCTCGAATCGATAGCCATGGACCAGTGAAAGTGAAGCCGGAACCAAAGTCCGCGCTTGACCCGCCGGAACAGCAATCCGAAGCCCGTCCTGCGGCATCGGAATAAGCCGTCTCCATATCGAGCACTGCCACTGTAAGATTCGATGGCATCGGAGAATCATAATCCGCAGCATACACCTTGCCTGTTACCAGGGACGCACTTTGTTAAAACTTCTTTCAAAGTGAATTAGGATTTAAATCGAACGCAAAACAAGACCTATTTCAGGACAGCTTTTACCTTTTCCAAAAAATCTAAAATCGAAAAGGGCTTGGATAAAAAGACAGCCTTCCCTGCCGCCACCTCTTGCTGTACCATGGCGTTTTCCGAGAATCCGGAGATATACAAAACGCTGATTTCCGGTCGAAGTAGCCGAATACATTTCGCTAGTTCACAGCCGTCCATATAAGGATCCATCTTGAGATCCGTCAATAGTAAATGGATCACATTCGGAAATCCATCCAAAACCAGCAACGCGTCATTGCTGTGCTCGGCAAGCAAAACCTTGTAGCCTTCACGTTCAAGAATTCTAGCCACCAAATCGAGAATTGATTTTTCATCATCTACCACGAGGATGGTATAATCGGAGTTTAACATTTGAATGACCCTTCAGAAATGTGCAATGAATTGACTTCAAGCGGATTCGCCACTTGTATACGTCGCCGCAATTTTCATCGAAAACCTACACTGTTTTCTTCCTACGATTCTTCCAAATTTTTAGATTCGAAAACTTTTTAGGATCCTTTGCCATTCTCCAGAATTGTTGGATTGTAATAAAAGCCAAAATTGCCATCATTAAAACTGAAATAGCCGTTACCGTATTGAATTGGAAATGGTACATGGATCTCCTTTTGTGCAATAGGCTGAAGATATGCTTTCCACACGTGAGAGGGAAAGATTAATATTCATTCCACGTAAATACTTGATATTGCTCTTGCTCCAAGCCTCAATAAAGCATAGATCCCATTCGAACCACCTTGAAAGGACGGTCTATGAATAAAGCAACTTCAATAGCGGCAGCCACGATGACCTTGGTCACTGGCCTTTTTTTAAACCAATTACAAGCGGACAATACTGCGGTACATGAATCGGCGCAAATCAAAAAGGACAGCGTTGATATCCAGAATGACCATAAGGACGTTAAGAATAGCGAAGCCGAGTTGAAAGCAGATAAACACAAGCTTAAAAAAGACAAAAAGAGCGCTGAAGCCAGCCATGAGAATCGGGAAGTCGAAGAAAGAGAATTGGCCAAGTCAATGAAAGACGGCTCCTCAAATCACGAAGTCACACATAACCAAGTGGACCTCGCAAAATCCAAACATGCAGAAACCGTGGACAACAATGCAGTCCGGGCAGATAAGGCTGAAATCAAAGACGATAAAGCGGATATCAAACGTGATGAGAAGGATTTAAAAAGGGACAAAAAGGACCGGAAGGGTAACCAGTCTGATTTGAAGCGCGAAAATAAGGAAGCCAAGGAAGAAGCAGCCGAAAAAAAAACCGACAATCCCGGGCACTAGTTACGACTCCAAATGCCATCCATGGACGGAGTTAATTTCCTTTCATGGACGGAGTGGATTCCGTTTCTTTCCAGCCTCGCTGGGTAATGAGTCTGGCACCTCGTTTAAAGGTGAAATAAGACCACCCCCAGTTCAGCAATACAACCGCTCGGTTGCGAAATCCAACCAGGGTTAAGATGTGGACGAAAATCCAAATACCCCAACCGATATAACCAGACAATTTAGCCATATGCTGGTTTCCAATGGGAAGTTCAACAGCCGCATTGGCGCGTCCGATAACGGCCATGGTCCCTTTGTTTTTAAAAGTGAAATTCTTCCTGGGCTGACCGGATAGACCGCGAAGAATATTTTTTCCCGTAGCGATTCCTTGCTGTATGGCCACTTGAGCGAGTCCGGGCAAGGGCAATCCCAAAACCGGGAAATGCGCTTGATCGCCCAAGACAAATACATTTGGATGGCCGGGTAAACTTAAATCTGGGTTTACGAAAACACGCCCGTCCTTGTCCTGGCCGGCACCAAGGCTGTTGTTTAAGGATGAGGCCTTGACTCCCGCCGCCCACAGAATCGTTTCTGTTCCAATGAACCTCGTACCCACCCGAACACCCTCACGCGTAATTTCCTCCACACGCTCCTTTAGAATCACTTCCACGCCTTTTTTCTCCAAAACCAACTTGGCATTCGCAGAAAGCTGAGCTGCAAAACTGGGGATGAGACGTTCACCACCCTGAATCAGTATAACCCGCGGCTGATTTGGTCGAATATTTCGGAACTCCTTGGTGACAATGGAATTGGCTAATTCGGCAACCGCGCCAGCTAGTTCTACACCGGTCGGTCCGCCTCCTATAATCACAAAAGTCAGCAGCCTTGCTTGCGCCAGCGCATCCGTTTCCATTTCCGCGCGTTCAAATGCGGACAGTATTCGCCGACGCATTTCCAAGGCGTGTTCAATGGTCTTTAATCCCGGAGCCAACTCTTCCCATTCATCCCGACCAAAATAACTGTGGCTGGCACCGCAGGCCATAACCAGCACGTCAAAGGGATGCACGTTTGAATCGGTTTTAACGGTTTTGGCTGCCAACGCAACGGACAGGACATTTTCCATATGGACTTTGGTATTCGCGTACTTTGCCAGAATGAGGCGAATGGGAACACCTATGTCTGACGGGTTTAGAGCAGCCGTCGCGACTTGGTAAAGAAGGGGTTGAAATAAATGATGATTTTTCCGGTCCAAAACCGTAACCGATATTTGATCGGACTTGCCTAAAATCTGGGCGACTTTTAATCCCCCAAATCCCGCTCCAATGATTACAACTTTAAGCTTCAATTAGTCTATTCTCATGAATGAGTATAGAAAAATATCAGTTGCACCGACTGAAAGTTCTGATTTTGGAAGCAACCCCATGCAAGCAGATGAAAAAACAATCTTCGCAGGCAAACAAATTTTTACGGCAAATTGCGTGGCATGCCATGGGTCCTTGGGCAATGGAGATGGCCCGGCCGCGGGAGTCCTGGATCACCATCCCGGAATCCTGTCCAGCCCTAAAATGTGGAGCGAAAGTGATGGTGGCTTGTTTTGGAAAATCACCAATGTAAATACACCCATGCCGTACTTCCGAGACATTCTCACGTTGGCTCCCAAACCCACGGACAATGCGGATCATCTAAATCAGGAGGTGGATAATTCCAAAGCTCTGGGACAGAGCAATTCGGACTCGATGGCCACGGGTGGCCGCATCGGATTCATGCCGGCGCCCCATTTTGAAATCGGTTTTGGATTGCAAAATTCTGACGTAGGCCCACAAGCGACGAATATCAAGGCCTTGCTGCAAAGCGCGGATATAAATGCTGTTTGTGAGTCCCGTGCCATTATGGGCCAGCTCAATATTCTGGGCCAATGGGTTTGGCAAAACGTCGGTAATGTCGTCTATGATGCGGATTCAGCATTGGGATTTGGACCGAAGACATTCAATAATCGGCGCAATGGAAAGTGATTTCCATGCACATGCGCGTACGAGCAAATTTGACGGCATGCACCTTCGTCCGTAAACCCATCCTTTGGCGGGAGTGGAGCCTCGAACTTCCTTCCTACCGGCTCGCCCTTGGACACCTGCTCCTGGGAACCTTGGACTGGATGACCGCTTCGGCGGTTCTATTCGTGCTTCTACCCACAGAAACCTTGAGCTTGCCGCATGTGATGCTCAAACCATTTATGCCTGCTACCGAGGCGTTAGGCGCTCTTATTATTTTCCAGGGCTACACCTGGAGCTCCAGTACGTCTGAAATGGCTGCATGAAATATTTCCGCTTCCCATATTGGAACTTTCCCACTTTTTCGGCAGCTTGGTCGGCGTAGCACTTTTACTTCTGGCCCGAGGCTTGCAGCAACGTCTCGATGCAGCCTGGATGCTGACCTCGGTTCTGCTTTTCGTAGGAATGATGCTTTCCCTGCTCAAAGGCGGCGATTATGAGGAAGCCAGTATTCTAGGGGGAATGTTTCTTGCACTGCTCGCGTGTCGACCCTATTTTTCTCGGAAGACACCCTTATCTTCCCGGACATTTTCATGGTCTTGGATCCTGGCCATTTTCACCATCTTGGGCAGCACCAATCGGAATGTCTTCATCATGTATGGAGTAGAAGGCCGTTCATGGATTGAAGTTCCAGGTCTGGGACCGGGTGATTCACGCATGGCTATTCTCTATTCAAGCGATGGAGGATGGGCGGGAATTGAAAAGGAAATTTCTTTGGCGCCGACGTCCTCCCCGCCATAACCTCGCTCTTACTTCATGCATTACTAGATCAAGTAGTACTCATCGGGCTTATAGGTCCGGCCAAGACCTATGATTTGGAATTTCCTTATCCCATCCTTCCTGATCTCGAAAAACTGCGCGGCAAAAAGATTTTATGTTTTCATGGAGTTGAAGAAACGGTAAGTTTGAGCCAAGGATTAGACACAACTCTGGCCAAATGCATTGCCCTTCCTGGCGGACATCATTTTCGAGGCAGTGTTCCACTTATTGTGCATACCCTCATGGAATCCACAAAACCGGAATTACATTAAGCTGGTTTAATTAGTAATTTCCCCTGGAATGCAGCAGCCGGGCACCGAAGGGGACGAGTCCCATCATAAGTTTATCAATCGAGCCTTGAGCTTTACTTTTCTGGAGAACCTGTTTAAACCGGTTTCTCCCTTGCTGGAGTTGGTGTGCGCGGGGCTGTTTGTCGGAGGCGCCTGGGGCCGTTACAAGTTCTACGAATCCTTCGTCTACCTCGTATTCCGCATCAGTCTGATGGGCATGGACAAAGGTGTCATCTGGTATTATTCCCAGGTCGACGAAAGGGTCTATCTCAAAACTCTTTTCCGCAGCCTAAGCTGGTGCTTTACCGCATTCGGACTCATGGGCCTGCTTACTTTTGGCAGTTATCATGGTTGGATTCCTTTTTCCGATTGGGTGCTCGGTAAAAACTCCGGGGTCTTCCACATTTCCGGACAGGGCCTGCTTGCCTACTTGCTGGTGGTGCCACTGATGTTGATCTCGGAATTGTGCCTCCAGGCTAATGTGAACAAGCGTAATTTGAAATACCGGATTCTGGTTCCCGGTATCACTGTACCGCTGGTCACTTTTGGGCTTGCCATTAGTGGTAAGTACTTGGTTACTGGCGGCATTGGCCTACCCTTCTGCCTATTGGCCGGAAATGGTA
>JAYSRH010000522.1:0-6318 GCA_043721115.1 Fibrobacteria bacterium
AAATCTACGACGAGTATCAGCACACAACTGGACACGACGGATTTCATGGACGCCTGGCCTACACCACGCGCACCGGCCCCGGCAGCTAGCCCATGGTAATAACCCATAACCGCTACGATGGCTCCAAAAGCCATGGCTTTGACGATGCTCACAAAAATGTCATACCCGGAAAACAGGAAACGCAAGCCGAATATATAGGTGGCGGTAGTGATTTGCAGGACGGAATTGGCGATGATCCAGCCGCCAATGACGGAGAGAAAATCAGCGATGACCACCAGCAACGGAAAAACCATCAAGGCGCTGAGCAGGCGGGGCATGGCGAGGTAGCGCAAAGGATCGAGGTTCAATACCGTCATGGCGTCGAGTTCTTCTTTTTCCTTCATCGTCCCGATTTCCGCCGCGATGGCAGATCCGATGCGGCCTGCTAGAACCAGTGCCGTCAACACAGGTCCCGATTCGATTAGAACCAGTTTGCATACGGCCGTACCAATATACGTCGAAGGCACAAACCCGCGAAATTGATAGGCGGCCTGAATAGCGGTAACCGCCCCGATAAAAAAACTGATGACAATGATAAGCGGTAGGGAAGAGGTACCGATGCGAATCATTTGCTGCACGGTTAAATCCGCATTCTTAAATACGTAGGGAAAGCGGGCGACGATTTGAGCTACCAGCCGAAGTATCTCGCCGACCTGCGCTAATTTGTAACCTATCCCATTTAGAAGAGCCGAGAGGCCTTTAAGTATTTGTCCGCCTAAGAAATCCAACAGCACTATCCACACAGGCGGCCTGGGTGTCCACGTGGGAGAATGTGGTGGCGGGCCCTTATCCATACCTAAAAGCCGTCCGTTTCCGGGCCGCGGCCAGAATAGTTTACAAACGAAGCATAATCGGCTATGAACGTGAGAGGGACATCGCCGATTGGACCGTTTCTCTGTTTCGCCAGAATGATTTTAGCCTTTCCTTTTTCCGCCTCTTTATTATAAACCTCGTCGCGGTAAACAAACATGACAAGATCCGCATCCTGCTCAATGGCTCCAGATTCACGCAAATCGGAAAGCTTCGGCTCACCATCTCCGGAAGTGCGCTGCTCCACCGCGCGACTGAGCTGAGAAAGAGCTATTACGGGAAGATCCAATTCCTTAGCCAGGCCTTTAAGTCCACGGGAAATCTGAGAAATTTCCTGCTGGCGGTTTTCTTGCCGCCCTGCGCCTTGCATGAGTTGCAGGTAATCGACCATCACCATGTCCAAACCATGTTGGGCTTTGAGACGGCGGCATTTGGCCCTGAGTTCCAAAATGTTCAAGGCCGGATGATCGTCGATAAATATCTTACTTTCGCTGATAGGCCCGGACGCCAACCCCAACTTGGGAAAATCTCTTTGCGGCAATCGGCCCGTGCGCAGCAAATGCATATTCACTTGCGCCTGACGGCAAAGAATACGCTGCACCAATTGGGTATTGCCCATTTCCAAAGAAAAGAAGGCCACAGTTTTCTTATAATCGATACCTGCATTGGCTAAAATGGCCAAAGCCAAAGCGGTCTTGCCCATGGCGGGCCGCCCCGCTAGAATGATCAAGTCCGTCTTTTGGAAACCAGAGGTCAGCGCATCAAAGTCCTTGAAACCAGACGGAATGCCGATGATTTCACCTTTGGAATAACTCTCGATTAATTTGAAGGTATCACCCAAAAGCTGCCGGATGGGGAGAAAACCCTGCTTGACCGTGGTCTCGCTGATGGCATAGATCTCGCCTTCAGCCGCATCCATGATTTCCCCTGGATCTTGGGCGCCATCATAGGCTTTTTCCAACATCCGAGTGGCAGACCCGATTAAATTTCGGAGCAACGCTTTGTCTTTAATAATGGTGCAATGCTGGCGAATGTTGGCCGAGGAAACAACTTCAGAAGAAATCTCGCGCAGATATGGATCTCCGCCCGCTGCTTCATACTTCTGATTCTTTTTGAGTTCTTCGGAAACGGCGATGATATCTACGGGCAAGTTTTTTTCAAATAGGCCCATAACCATTGCGAAAATCACCTGGTGTTTTTCCAGGTAAAAATCTTCGGCTTTTATGACTTCAAGCGCTTCACCAACCGCTTCACCATCCAAAAATAGCGCACCGATAACATGCTTTTCCACTTCTATGGCTTGAGGTGGAACTCGAAATGCCGTGGTACGCATTTCACTTTGCCGAGGTTGCTGACTGCGCGGTGCTGCGTCCGCTTCTTGTTCCGTATTCATGTTTGTATCTGCGCGTTGTTCATGCGTCTTTCCAGCCATTGTAGGTCTTGCCAGGTTTTTCGTTTCAATTCTTCTTGGCGCATTAGATCCTCAGGATGATAGGTCACCACAAATTCCATGTTGCCTTCGCGATGTGGAATCTGACGCAATTCCTCCATAGACTTGGTAGTTCTGAGAATGGCTTGCGCATTGGCTTCACCAAGTATCAAAGCGACGGGCACTTGGCACAAGCCGAGCTCCGCATTAAGGAGAGGCAGTATGCGAGTGAGTTCGCGGCGACTCCAATTTCGATTTTGCGCGGCATGTTTAATCAGAGAGGTGCAATACAATTCGTTGACGTCTAAATGTATGGCCCGCATCATTTTTTCCAATAGCACTCCGGCCTCACCTGAAAAGAGTTTGCCTAGCTCCATATCGGAAGGATTTGGCGAAAAAGCAATCAAAGCCAAGCGAGACATGTTCGGACCCGAACTCTTTAGAATAGGCAAAACGGTAGGACTTGAATAAACGGTCCGCGAATTTTTTTCCAGATACGTCCAGTACTCGTCTAGATTTCCAAAGGCTGGCAGTTGCACCGCATCGGGGACACGCGTGACCTGAACTTCAACGGCCTTTTCAATTTTCACCTTTGCGGGAGTGGATTTAAAATCCCGCGCTAAATTTCCAAATATGTTGGACGGCGATGTCGGTTGCAGGCCAGGAGCGTGCTGAAAAACCGTTCGAACCAGCAACGGCTTGGGAAGAATGACTTCCTCCGTTCCGATTTCACTTTGAAAGAGCAAGTAATTTTTAAGCGCCACATTCATGCTGATTTACCTAAAAGCAAATCGAGTTTGGCCAAAAGCGCTGCCGCCAATTCATCCTTGTCCATTTCTAACAGTTGGTTTGGCCGGGCCGATTCTTCTTTGAGCAATATTGCTGCGAATACCCGGTTTTTTCCAAATCCAGTCTGCTCATCAACGGGATTATTGACCACCATGGCATCGCAGTTGCGCTCCTGCATTTTAATTTCTGCTTGGGCTACTGCATCGCTGGTTTCAAGGGCAAAACCAACCAATATTTGTCCCTTGGGTTTGCGATGGCCAAGTTCTTGAAGGATATTCGGAAAAGGATGGAGCTCCAGATTCTCAAGGGATTTGGATCCCTTTTGTTTGCCGACATACACTTTGGCGGGAATAAAATCCGCAATGGCGGCTGCCATAATAACCACATCAGCGGTCGCTTGACGTGCCAGCATTTCTTTCAAAAAGTCCGCCGAAGTCTCCACTTTGGTTACAGGAATGCCAGGCGGCAAAGCATCCTCGATGACACCGGCAACCACCTCCACCAGTGCGCCTGCCAGTTGCAAGGCACGCATCAATGCCATGCCTGTTTTCCCACTACTTCGATTGGATAGGAAACGGACATCGTCCCATTTTTCGCGGGTATGTCCAAGACTGATGAGCACACGCTTACCCGTCAGTGATGTGTACGCATTACGCAAATTCAAATTGGATTTCAAATACGCGACAATGTGAGACACGTCCAATAATTTACCATGCCCAATTTCACCACAAGCCAATACACCTTCCCCGGTGGGTAACAAAATATCGCCTTTGGCACTCAACAACTGCATATTTCGTTTTACAGCTGGGGCTTCTAGCATGGTTGAATTCATGGCAGGGGCAATATAGGCATGGCCCGCATAGGCGAGATAAACAAGCGAAACTAAAGAGCCTGTCAATCCCTGAGCCAATTCCCCTAAGGTATGCGCCGTGCAAGGTGCTATCAAAAAGACATCCGCCCAACGCGCCAAATCAATGTGTTCCATGGCCCCGGATTCTACTCGGGCAAAACTGCCCACGGAAACAGGATACCCGGTTAATACCGCAAATGTATTCGAATGGACTAGCTGGCTGGCGCTGTGCGTCATGATGACTCGCACGGTAGCGCCTTCTTCTTTAAGCCTTTGTACCAGGTCGCATGCCTTATAGGCCGATATGCTACCGGTTACACCCAACAGAACTCGTTTGTCCTTAAGCTCCATGGTCGATCCTCAACTAAAAGATCTGGAAATAAAAAAAAACGGAAGCATTTGCTCCCGTTTCATCATCCTATTTTGGGGAAGGCCACCGCCAATAGGTTTATTATAGTACAGGCGTTTATTGAACCGCGGGTGCCTCGGGTAGAATTTCCAGCTTGCCGTCCTTGAACTTTTGAATGGCAATGGTAGTCGGCTTATCAGCCAGCTTGATAAAGCCCAGATTAGCCTGTTCATTGATAAAACGGGCTTCCTGCGAGGACATGATGACCGCTTTAAATGGGGAAATTTCCTTGCCGTAGCAAGTCTCCAACGAAAGATGCTGATTTTTTGACACAGAAGCTCCTTAAAGGTTGGCAGAGAGTGGGGGATTCGAACCCCCGTTGCCTGTTAGGGCAAACATGCTTTCCAAGCATGTACCTTAAACCGCTCGGACAACTCTCTGGGTGCAAGTATAGGAAATTTTCCCTAAAAATCAATGATTTATGGCTAAATCTGGATTATTCGACGCTATTCAGCGATTTTTAGGCTTTGGTCTCTACGCGCTGAAGGTCGTATAACGTTCGATATATCCCACCAAGCTTCAGCAGCTCCTGATGGGTTCCTTCTTCTCGAATGCGTCCTTTGTGCATAACCAGAATTTTTGTGGCCTTCTGAATGGTCGACAATCGGTGGGCAACGACGATGGAAGTCATGTTACGCAGAATTTTGTCCAAAGCCTCCTGTACTAAGGATTCTGTCTCCGTATCTACCGAAGAGGTGGCTTCATCCAGTAACAGAATTTTGGGCTGATGATACAACGCCCGAGCAAAGGCCAGTAATTGGCGTTGACCCGAGGACAGGTTTTCGCCCCTTTCCTTTAGTTGACTTTGGTAGCCGTCCGGCATTCGCATAATAAAGGCATGCGCGTTTACGTAGCGGCACACTTCTTCAACCCGTTCCAAAGAAAAATCGGTTGATAGGGCTATGTTGAAGGCGACGCTTTCGGAAAACAGATACACATCTTGGGAAATGAGACTGATCTGTCGGCTTAAGGATTCCTCCGTATAGTCTTCAATGGGGTGTCCGCCAATTAGGACGCGGCCCGAATTCGCGAGATAGAATTTATTGCAGAGGGATATAGTTGTACTTTTACCGCTACCGGTTGCTCCAACAATAGCCAGCGATTCACCTGGCCCAACCCGAAACGAGACATCTATCAGTACCGGCTTTTCTTCTGCATAGGCAAATCCCACCTTTTCAAAGGCAATATCAGCATGATCAGGAAGTGTTGCGCGAGTGCCTGCAGGTAGAAATGCTTGTGTATCGTAAAGGGTGAAAACGCGTTCGGCCGCAGCCAATGCGCTTTGCAAAGCAGTGATCTTGTCGCTCAACTCCCGCAAGGGCCGGAAAAACAAGCCTGTATACCATGAAAAAGCAACTAGAGTTCCTAAGGAAACACTGTTGTGGAAAAAGAAATACGCACCCGAAAAATAAAGCAAAGCCAGGGATAGTTCCGTCAATCCGGTAATGGTGGGGAAGAATAGGGAATAGTACCGTACATTAATAAACCATTCCGCCTTGGTCGCCCGGTTAACTGTGTCAAAGGCCTGGATTTGACTGTCCACCTTGCCAAAAATCCGAACGATCGGTATTCCCGCCAAGCTCTCCTGCATGGTTGAATTGAGCTCAGCTAATAGTTTACGGATGCCACTGTTGTTCTTTCTCACCTTCTCACGAAAAATGGATGTGGTCAAAAGCATGAAAGGCAAAACAGCCAAAGACGCGAGCGCCAATTTCCAGTCCAGCCAAAACATAAATCCCACCGCATAGGCGATCATGAGCATCGCACCAACCAGTTCCAGTAGCCCTTCTGTAAACATGCTGCTTAAGGAGTCAATATCGTTGCCCATTCGAGTCATGAGGCGACCGACCGGGGTACGGTGGAAAAAGTCCATACTGAAGCGTTGCAGGCGAGAAAAAATTTCCACTCGCAAATCATGGATGATGCTGAGTCCCAGTTTCTGGCTGGCCACCGCTCGAAAATATTCCATAATCGCGGATACCAGAACCAGTC
>JAYSRH010000523.1:0-18205 GCA_043721115.1 Fibrobacteria bacterium
TCAAAGTGATCGGGCCAACACAACTTTTACTGCTGTATTCCAATACTTTTTTTCCAGTGGCATCAATAATTTCAGCGCCAGCCAGCGTTTTTTAACCCATCAGGAACCGGTCAAAGACACTATTACGTCTGCGACTACACAAACCGGTAGCCCTCGCTTTGACAATACCACTGACTTAAGCTGGGACTATAATAGTTCGACTCCTTTCCCAAACAATCCCAAGGTAACGGGTATGATAAGTTTGGGTCCAACATATAACGATTACAGCACTCGCATAGGTTTGCGCGGAAACCAGGGCTTGTTGGATGTCAATATGCGACGCACTGAGCCTGGCAGCGGATTCGGTAATTTTGTTCAGAACCAGCTTGAGATGATTGGCCAAACATCCCTGGTGTTCGTCGGGGGAAACTTTGGATTTTCTCGGCCGGTTCAAGATGGATTCTTGTTGGCGAAAGGGGTAAAGAGCCTAAGGCATACGGATGTGAGTATCAACAAAAATGAAGTGGGATATGATGCGCAATCTTCATTCCTGGGTCCTGCCGTTCTGCCTTCCTTATACTCCTATTCCCCAAAGGCAATTCGCCTAAACGCCATTGATCCACCTATTGGGACTACAATTGAAAAAACCCAGTATCTGCTTTATCCAGGATACAGAAGTGGGTTCTTAATTACCGTCGGTACGGATGGAGATGTCGTAGCCATGGGGACGATTATGGACCCAACCAGCAAACTCCTTGAATATAAGGTTTTGAAAGTTTATTCCATTGACGATCCGAAATTGCCGCCGCTAACCGCTTTTACCAATGCAGCCGGCCGGTTTCAATTTGCCGGATTGAAACCGGGAAAATGGAAATTGGATGTAGTGGATCTAGGTTCCTCCACATTCGTGATTCCCAAAGATACCTTCGGCATGTATCAACTAGGTGAACTTAAAATGGATCCGTTTAAATAGGATCTGGGGAAGGAATGGTGGCGTTCCCAAGGGGAGTCGAACCCCTGTCGGCGCCGTGAAAGGGCGCTGTCCTAGGCCACTAGACGATGGGAACTAAACCCGACCGGCCGAAGGATACCTAAACCTCAGGGCTTAGGAATCCTTGCGGAGAGGTTGCAAAGGTAATTCAAAAAGCAGTTTTTTCAAGTCTCTGGCGCATAGGCGCGCCCTTCCACAAAAATGGTGAACAACTCGGAGTCTATTTTGCCTCCTTTGACTTCAAGCCCAATGATTTCTAGGGCTTTTTCCGTAGGCATGGCCTTTTTATAGGGGCGGTCCGCAGCCGCCAAGGCATCGAACATATCGCAAATGGTCATGATTTGGGCCGGCAAGGGGATGCTATCGCCCTTCAATTGGCGGGGATAACCGGAGCCGTCCAGTTTTTCATGATGGGAAAAGGCGATTGTGGCCACTTGACGCAAGTCCTGGGTCCAAGGAATTTTGGAAAGAAATTTATAGGTGTGCGAGACATGGGAGTTGATTTCCACTCTTTCATTTTCGCTCAGGGTCCCGGAAGGAATGAGCAAACGAGACAATTCTTCCGACCTTAAAAAGGGTTCCATTGATCCCGCAATACCCAGGTAGGTTTGATTGCCGATGCTCTCCAAAATTTGCAACATCGCGGTATCGAGACGCGTCGGTTCGTTGGCCTTTATAATATGGGAATGGCACATGTCGATGCGCGACAGTTTTTCTTTTTCCTCCTCTTCCAGTTTCTTAAGCGCAAATTCTATTTCTTCGCGTTGGCCAGTAGAGAGCAAATTTACCTTGGCTACTGCCGTTTCCCAGTGAATGGTTCTTTTGATAAAGTCAGAACGTTCGCGAATACGATCCATTTCTTCCGGAAAAAGTTTTTTGGCTTTAGTGAGAATATGTTCCCGCACGCCGATTTTCCCAAAGTCATGCAGTAAGGCCGCGTAGCGCATTTCGCGCATCTGTGGTTCCGTAAGGCGCGCCTCCCGAAACTTGCCGGTGCTTTCCCGTCCCACACAATCTGCCAGGCGTACACAATAGGCGGCCACGCGATTGGAATGTCCCGAGGTAGTTGGATCTCGGGATTCAATCGCACTGACGCTGGCATTGATGAAACCTTCGAAAAGGGCTTGTATATCCAGTTCATATTGGGCATTGAGCAATGCAGCCGACGCTTGTGACGCCAGGGAGAGCGAGAGATTGACGTCTTCCGGTCGGTAGGCCACAACTTGATCATCAGCCGCTTCGATGGAAGTGATGGGCCCGGTTTTAAATCGACATTTGTTGATCAGCTGGATGGCACCCACCACTTGATTGTGATGGTCCAGCATCGGCAAGGTGAGCATGGAACGGGTTCTATATCCGGAAGCTCTGTCAAAGCCGGCATTGTGTTTGAATTTGGCGGTGGGATCAATACCATAGACATCGGGGATATTCAGGGCTTGGTTTTCCAGCATGGAAAATCCGATGATGGAAGCACGATTCGCTTCCATTACGATTTCTGAAAAATCTAAGCTGACGGAAGCATTGCGGGTCAATTTGAAACGAATGCGTTTGTCCGCCCAGTAGTCTCCTTTACCTTCCAAGACGCCAGGATCGGTCTCCACCAGAAAAAGGCAACTGGCGTCGCTGCCGGTCAGCTCCATTGCCTTGTCTAGAATTAGACTGAGCAAGGTGTCGAGGTTTTTTTCAGACATTAGAGCTACGCCGATTTTATTCAACTGACGGTTTCGGGCTTCGGTAATGGCATTGGTATTGTGTAAGGCCAGACATTTTTCCTTGAGCTCCAAAAGGCGGACCATATGCTGACAGGCCAAGGCTATTTCTGCTGGTGTAGGCTGGGCTGAAAGACAGATATCGACCCATTTCGGTATGGCGGTTTCCTCATCGCATTGTGGATTCCAATAGAGGGTTCCGACATGCTGGAAGAGGAATTCAAAATCCATTTCTTTGGCGAGCGAATCTGGCCCGATGACCAGAATACTGAAGGGATAAATGTCCTTTAAGGTTTTGGAGGAGCTATAGGTAAATTTCTGTCCTGAGAGCAGTTTTTCGGGGAATTGGAGAGACGTAAAATTATGGATTAATATGGGAGGCAATTCTGATTCACCTCCGCCTTTGGCGTTTTGAGATTGGGAAATGGGCACGCTGGATTATATCCATTCTCGAGGCCCGTTTCAGCCAGGGTTTCTATGGAGCCATTGCGGTTTTACCGTGGAAGCGGGGACCAGTCTCAATCAAAACTCTATAATGGACGGTTATGGCTGATTTAGGAAGTGTCAAAAGGGCTTTATCTTTGGCAAAAAGTATTTTACACTGTAACCGATGCATTCTAATCCTGGGTTCCGGTAACCACGCCATGAAATACGGTATTTATTCGGATATTCACAGTAATTTAGAAGCGCTTGAAAAAGTGCTTGAGTCCATGGAATCCATGGGCGTTGATCGACGGATCTGCCTGGGCGATGCGGTGGGCTACGGAGCCAATCCGAATGAATGCGTCAACCTGATTAAAAACATGAGCGCGGTCACCCTCCTCGGCAACCATGATTCGGTTGCGCTTGGGCGTGAGTCTTCTGAAAATTTTAATTTTTACGCGCGTAAGGCCATAGAATGGACTAAGGAAAATCTGGACTTGGCTTCCACGGAATTCCTCGACAAACTTCCCTACGTGGTGGATGAACCCCCTCTGACTTTTGTGCATGCCAGCCCGCGTTCACCCGTCGATTGGTATTATATCACCAGCTTTGATGATGCCATAGATGCTTTCTCCTTCTTTAGTGAGAAAATCTGTTTTGTCGGTCACACTCACATCCCATCCATTGTCATTATGGAAAACGAGCAGTCCTTTTGGGTGTCTGAAACGTTGTCCCATAAAGTCCTGCCCAACCAAAGGGTTCTGGTCAATGTGGGCAGTGTCGGGCAACCTCGCGATCGTTTGCCCCAAGCGAGTTGGTGCCTTTGTGATACCGCGACAATGTCGTTGGAAATCGTTCGTGTCAATTACGATATTCCCAAAACCCAGGAGCGCATGCGCCGTTTGGGTTTTGCTGAATTCCTGATCAACCGGCTGGCCGAAGGTCGTTAGCTGGCTTCAATAAAACGCAAGGCCAGCGCATCGGGATTTAAAAGCCCTGATTTGTGGGCTACTTCCCAACGGCTTATCGCCGGTTTGAATCAAGAGCAGGTTTCCGCCGCCACGGCTGCCATCGGACCCGTATTGGTTTTGGCTGGCGCCGGTTCCGGAAAAACCCGGGTATTGGTTACCCGCATTATTCATTTGCTTGCTACAGTTGCCCATGGGAATGCCGAAAGCGTGGTGGCATTGACGTTTAGCAATCGCGCGGCTACGGAAATGAAATCAAGGCTCAAAGCCTACGCGGGCAAATCAACGGATGGTGTGTCCATTTCCACTTTCCATTCACTGGGTCTAAAGATGGTGCGGGAGCATGCCGAAGTGTTGGGTTTGCAACGTGATCCTAGCATTTTAGACATGCATTCCAGACTTTCCATGCTCGTTACTTTGGCAGCCAAGCACGGCGCAAGAAATTCAAAATTCGATCCCATGGATCTGTCTACCGTGCTGGCCAGCCTTAAGGAAAAGGGGCATGTGCCTGCAGACTGTCCGACCGATACACTTTATGGCGCACGTTTACCGCGTATTTATAAGAGTTATGAAAAGGCCAAGTGCACGGCAAACATGGTGGACTTCGAAGATTTGATTCGTATGCCGATTCGGTTGTTGCAATCACGACCGGACTTGCGTGCCGCGCTACATGAAAGGTGGCGGCATATTTTGGTGGATGAGTTTCAGGACACCAATGGTGCTCAAATGGAATTGCTGCAATTATTGGTAGGCGCATCCGGCAGTGTTTTTGTGGTTGGCGATGATGATCAAAGCATCTACGGTTGGCGCGGCGCCCAAATGCGCAATTTGCTCGATTTCGAAATGCACTTTACCGGAACGAATGTGGTCAAATTGCAGGAGAATTATCGTTCCACAGGCAATATCATTGGTGCCTCGAATGCCGTTATCCACAAAAACACTTTACGTTTGCCCAAAGTGGTTTTTACCGGGCAAGCCCCAGGTGATCCTCTTGCTCACTTTATCGCCGAGGATGAAAAGGGGGAAATGGATTGGCTGGTGACGACTCTGAAGGACCTCAATCGATCCGAGGGCTTGGATTGGCGGCAGATGGCCGTTCTTGTGCGCACCAATATTCAGCTCCGCGAGATTATGGATGAGCTCATCATGACCGGCATCCCCTTTTCCGTGAAGGGTGTGAACAATTTACTGGAACGGCCAGAAGTCCAAGTAGTGCTTGCCTACGCCAAATTGATGGCAAATCCGCAAGATGAATTGTCATTATCCAAAATTCTTTATTTTCCAAAACGGGGAATCCCCAAAGACCTTTTGAACTTGATGCCGCGATCCGAGGAACCGGTTTTGCACGCATTGCGCAACCATTGCAAATCGCTCGGTCACCCTTGGACAGAATCCCTATTGGCCTTAATAGATGCGATAGAACGGCACGCGGAGCAAGCCTTGGCAGCAACCTTTTACACGCCTTTTGCGGCTTTGTTGCGTTATGCCGAAGTGGTGGAATGCTTTGCCGAAGGTAGCCGAAAGCGTAAAAATGTCGAAGAATTTCTCCGCCTATTCCAGGATTATGAAAGGCGAAATCCGGAAGCGCGTCTGGCTGAAGTGCTGGGTGCGTTGGCATTAGATACATCTATGGAAGAAGATGTGGAAGAAAAGCCCGGCGTGCGCCTGATGACCGTTCACGCGGCCAAGGGATTGGAATTTCATACTGTATTTATGCCGCAACTAGATGATGACACTTTTCCGTCCAAGCCCAATCAAACGGACACGGGCATTGAAGAAGAGCGCAGGCTCTTTTATGTGGCCATGACTCGGGCCAAGCGTCGGTTGTTCCTATCTTGGCCGGCCACCAAGGTTCATTACCGCGTTGTCCGGGACGTCATACCCTCGCGATTCATCTTTGAAATTCCGGAAGATCGCTGGGACGGGCCACTGGGTAAGAAAGGCAAAGAGGAAAGAAAGGAGTTCCTGGATAATTTTTTTTCCGCATTACGTGGCAATTTTTCCGATCAGCAGGTTTGAAGGATTATGCCTAACTTTAAGCCAGGATTCCAATCAAAGGTTGAAAGATGAAAATCCGGCTAGTGTGCGTCGGCAAGATGTCCAAGGGGCCGCTACAAATACTGGCCGAAGACTACCGGAAAAGGCTGGAGCGACTTTGTGAATTGGAAATAGTTGAAGTCAAAGACGGGGATGAGAAGGATGGCGAAAAAAGACTCACCCGCGAAGGAGAGCGCATTCGGCTGGCGGCAGAGCCCTTATCCGAATGTATTTTATGGGATGAAGGAGGCGAGTCGCTGGGTTCTAGGGAATTCAGTCAATGGATCGACAAGTTGGAAACCAAATCGACCAAACGATTGACGTTGATTATCGGGTCCTCGCACGGGGTTGCGGGCTCGCTTAAGGCGGCCATTCCCCGTAAACTCCAACTCAGCGGATTTACTTTGACACATGAATGGGCACGGGCCCTGGCGCTAGAACAACTGTACCGAGCCTATTGCATCAAGAAAAAAATTCCCTACCACCATTGAAAGAAAAATGACCGGCAATCAAAAAGAAGTACAGGCCAATACGGCCTATGTTTTGCGCGAACTCGCCATATCCGTTGCCGTTTCCAAACCGGATTTGGCCGGGAGTATCGCGGGATTTCTGCGGTTGAAGAAGGATCACATTACTGGTGTGCGCATCGTGCGTAAATCCCTGGATTCCCGCAAGCGCAATCAACCCGTATGGCGCTATACCGTCGAGTTCTCTTTTCCAGGAACCATTAAACATCCCAAGGTCAAACTGGCGGCGGGCGCTGGAAAAACCGGGCCCATTCCCGTCGCAACCTATCTGGCCAGGGGAAATCGCGTAGCCGTTATCGGTAGCGGCCCAGCGGGCTTAGGTGCGGCCTTGGCATTGGCTCGCAAAGGTTTTGCCGTGCATGTTTTTGAGCAAGGGAATGAAGTGGGGAAGAGGTTTGGGGACATTCGCCGTTTTATGAAGGGCGATCAATTCAATCCTTATTCCAACATTCTTTTTGGAGAGGGCGGTGCCGGAACTTTTTCGGATGGAAAATTAACTTGCCGGACGCGCACACCTTATACTGAAGCTTTTCTCCGGGAGCTTGTGGCATCAGGTGCGAATGAGGATATCACTTACCTTTCCCATCCGCACATTGGCTCCGACCAACTGCAATTTATCATCAAAGGATTTCGTGAACAATGCGAAGCGGCGGGATGCCGGTTCCATTTTAATGCTCATGTCTCTGACCTTCTCTTTTCCGATGGTAGGATTTCCGGTATCTTGACCGGCGGCGTAGAAGAGAAATTCGATGCGGTTGTGCTGGCCGCAGGGCATTCTTCCCTGGCGCTGTATCATAAGTTGCGGGAGCATGGAGTTGCCATGGAACGGAAACCTTTTTCCGTTGGAGTACGCGTGGAACATCCACAGTCCATGGTTAATGCGCGCCAACTGGGCGATCGAGTGGATACCTGCTTGACTGGGGCAGCAGAATATTATTTGACGTGGAATGCCGAAGCAGAAGGCTTATCCGCCTATTCTTTTTGCATGTGTCCGGGTGGCCTAGTTGTCCCATGCGCGGACGCAGAGGACGGATTGTTTACCAATGGCATGAGTTATTCCAATCGAGCCGGTGCCTTTGCCAATTCGGCTGTGGTGGTGCCTATTGCTCCTCAAGACCTTCCTGGGGAAGCCGTTCTCGCTGGATTGGAGTACATCCGCGATCTGGAGGTGAAGGCGTTTGCCATGGGTGGTGGAGGGTTTACTTTCCCTGCGCAAACCATACAGGCCTATATGGAAAATCGTATCGATACGAGCGAGATCCCTAAGACATCCTTTTCAAAGCCGCTCAAGTGGGCAAATTTTAGGGATTTATTTTCGCCTAAGGTGGCTTTGGCTTTGCAAGAATCGTTTCGCAACTTCGATCAGAAGCTGCCTGGATTCATCGCAAAAGGATTGATTATCGGTCCGGAATCACGCACCTCCTCTCCCGTCAGAATTTTGCGCCATCCAGTGACGCAAGAGTCCTTGTCTACCCCTGGATTATTTCCTTTAGGTGAGGGGGCCGGTTACTCCGGTGGCATTGTATCTTCCGGAGCCGACGGCTTACGCATGGCCGAAGCCTGGTTGCCGGCGGAATTAGCATCTCAACCCGGTAAGGATGGAATCTAGCATGCTCATTGAAGTGCCCGTAAACACCAACGATGCTGGTCAAAGGGCGGAACGATTTCTGCGCAAGTATTTCCCTTTCATGAGTTTGGATAGGCTTCAATCTTTATTCCGGCGAAAGGAAATTAAAATTGCGCGTAAGCCCATTCAGCGTGAGTACAAATTGCAACCCGGCGATTTTTTGCAAGTCTACGGTGTGCGAGAAGAAGATTTGGTAGAGCCCAAACTTGGGGAAGAGCATGCCGATACACAAGGGGATGCTCGACCCCGGGAGCCTATATCAGCCCGTCCGGCTCGCGCGTCCAGCAAACCACCAGCCTGGGTGCAATCCTTTTCCATTCCCATTCTTTTTGAGGACCAAGAATTACTGGTGTTGGATAAGCCTTCCGGAATGGCCGTGCACCCGGGAACCGGAATTTCGACCGGGGATTCACTCATCGAAAAAGTTTGGGAATATCTCGCCATCGAGCGCACACCGGGAGAATTGTTCCAACCTTCCCTGGTGCATCGGTTGGACAAGGATACCTCAGGTGTCCTCGTGGTAGCTAAAACCGGTGGCTGTTTGCGGCGATTGAATTCTGCCATGCGTGAAGGGGCTTTCAAGAAACGGTATTTGGCATTAGTGGAAGGAACCATGAGTCCGCCGATGGGCGAAATTTCCGGTATGCTGCATCGGGTGGACAGCCGTGATGGGGGAGCCAAGACTATGGTGGCGGAACCGGATGGGGAAGGGAAATGGTCCATAACCCGCTATAAAACGGTCAAAGAATTCGAGAATTTCAGTCTGTTGGGAGTTATCATTGAAACAGGTAGAATGCATCAGATCAGAGCACATTTTGCGCATGTGGGACACCCATTGGCTGGCGATTCCCGCTATGGGGATTTTGAAAAAAACCGAACCTATCGCAAAACCTTGGGATTGAAACGCACCTTTCTCCACGCAGCCGATTTGGATGTGGATCTCGGAAAAGGCGGCAAGGTTTCTTTTCATGCTCCCCTGCCTGCTGATTTGTCCAAAGTAATTGAGACGCTGAACAATCGGGGATCTGTATCACTTCCCTAAATCCCAATCTAGGAGCCTCCTCCCTGGTTGCCGTCCAAGTAGGTGGCAGACTGGGAAAGTACGTTATCCTTTCTGAGTTGGGTCGCGGCGGTATGGCGGTTGTTTTCAAGGCCCACCAGCCTGATCTCGATAGACTGGTAGCTATCAAAGTTCTTTTCGGTGCTGTACTGCAACAACGCTTTGTGGAACGGTTCCAGGCGGAAGCCCGCGCGTTGGCCAAAATGAATCATCCCAATGTGATCCGAATATTTGAGGTTGGCGAACAATCCGGCATCCATTATTTGGTTATGGAATACATTCAGGGTGCGGACTTGCTTGCCTATTTGCATGAAAAGAAACCCAGTTTCAACGATGTAATTGAAATCGTCAGTCAGGTGGCTGAGGCACTTGCATATTGCCATCACCAGGGAATCATCCACCGGGATTTAAAACCGACCAATATCCTGATGCGGGGTACCACTCCTATTGTCATAGATTTCGGACTTGCAAAATCCGTGGACCCGGCGCTTGATGTTACCTTGACCCTGACGGGTGAAGTCGTGGGTTCACCCGCCTACATGTCGCCGGAACAGGCGCAAGGTCAACTGGTGGGAACTTTTTCCGATATCTGCTCGCTGGGCATCATCATGTACGAATTGATTTCGTTCAAGAACCCCTTCCTGGATCCTCGTTCCTTACATCAAACTGCCCTAAATGCCATCAAGGCCGAACCGGTACCGCTGCGTTACCTCACTCCCTGGCTCGATCAGGACTTTGCAGCGATTGTCAGTACGTGCATGGCGCGCGACTACCGGGATCGCTACCAAAGTATCGATATGGTACTCAAGGATTTGTACTCGTATCGAAACGGAATGCCCATACTGGCCAAGCCTCCCAGTACCATGAACTTGGCATGGCGATTCATCAAGGCCAATCCGATTCTCTATTTAGGAGCAGGATTCTTGTTGGTCATGGCGGGCTTGATACTGGGCTTTATCAGTATCCAGCAAAAGAGTAAAGAGGAGCCTTGGGGCCTGGTTCAGGAAGAAACTTTTTCTAAGGTAGATTCCGGTTTGAAGTTCCAATCTTATGATCGAGTCGGCAACTCCTGGCAGCCTTCCACATCCTGGAAAGTGGCACGCGGCCGCTTGGAGGCTTTCTCCACGGGTCAATCTTTTGTGGTTGCCAATCAGGAGTTCTTCGGTGATGTTAAGATCGAATTTACCGTAAAGGGACTTAACGGCAGCAATAATGACTTCAACGCCTTCCTATTCGGGTCCACTCCTGAAGAAGGATTCCGGTTTTCGCTCGGCGAATGGGGAAGTTCTGACGCAACCATTGAATATGGTGGCTACACCCGTTACCCCTTCCATCCCACTCCGGTAAAGTTGAACAGCGGAGTCACCTACAAAGTTACGCTGCTCAAGGAACGGGACCTGCTCAAGTTCTACTTGAACGATATGCTTCTCGTCAGTCGGTTTTATACCTTGCCCGTCAAAGTGGAACGCGGCAGTCGCTTCGGGTTTTACACTTGGAACTCCAGTCTGGCCATCGATGATTTGCAAATTTATAAAAAGGCTGTGGCTCTATCCGCTAAACCTACTGTAGTTGCTGATGCGTACCTGGAAGAAGGTTTCATATCCAATAGCATACCCGCGTATAAACATGTGATTGATGCCTATCCCAATCGAAGCATCAGTTATGAAGCCCATTTAAAAATGGGAAAATGTTTTATGGTGCTTAAGAATTACAGTCAGGCGATTCAAAACCTCACCCTTGCTGCCAGTCATTCCAAAGATCCGGAAGTTGTGCCGGAAGCCCTCTTTCACCTGGCCCAATGTTATTTCGATTTGGGTAAGCCGACATTGGGATTTGACCGGCTGAAGCTCTTGCCCGCATCGTACCCGGAATCGGAAATGAATGAAGTCGTTGTTCAATCCCGCGTGGAAGCGATTTACCTTTGTCTGAATAGCGGCGAGAATCCCGATCATTGTGCCTCCAAGATGGTAGATGAATTCCACTTTCTGATTGAAGTTGAAGATGGCCGGAGGCAGGTATTCGGTCGATACTACGCTGATCTGACTGAAGTTTTTCGCAGGCTTGGCCAAACCATTCCGCTTCAGAACGCCCAACATCTGCTGACTTATTTCCAAGAGAATGAGGATATTACAACTTCCCTACACTTGACATTAGCCCGGTACTACGTCGGCATGGGAGACATGGCCAATGCTAATTTGATGCTGGAGGGGATGCCTCACAGCGAAAACCAAGCTCGGGAAATCAAGGCCCAGAGTGACTTTTTAGCCGCCCAGATTTCCTTTCTAAACGGGAAAAACTCGCGCGCTGCAGAGCTGTATGAAAGTACGTATCGTCAATTCAATTCAATGAATGGCTTGGCGTTCAAATGCATGCTGCATTCCATGGTCATCAAAGCCCTGGTGGATATTCCTGTTTTAGCTATGGATAATACGTTTTTTCTCAACGAAGCCGTTTCCCGAAAAGAGCGGATCCAGCTGGGTTATGTGGCCGATAAACTTCAGTCGAACGCTATCGATGGCAATGTACCCGCGGGAATCGGTCCCCTGGAATCGCTTGAAGATGTTTTGGTCGTATTCTTAAAAATCAATGCCATGGAAGGACAGGCCAAAGCCGCCGCGAACCTGTTTGCTGCCTTGTCCAGATTCCCCAAGAATTCGTTTGAGTATTACTATTTGGAATTCCTACTTAAGCGTTATAAAGAGGAAAAAAGAGTCTGATTCGGTACTATCCTTTCTCACGCCTAATTATGAAACTATTTCCTTGCTTACTACCGGGCTGCTGCTTGTTTTTGGCCTCTTGCGAATTCAATACATATCGGCTCGTTTACCGATTCGATCATAAAAAAGAGTATCGCATTGAATACTCTGCTAGCCTTCAGGGGAAACAGGAAGGGCGGTTGGGTGGCCATCGCTACCGGACCACCGCAGATGCCGTCTTTATCGTCCGAGAATCTTTCGATAGCGCGAAGGGTCAAGTCGATCTTGGAATGACGATTGAACATCTTGACTTTCATAGTGCAGAGAGGGCTAAGGACGAAGACGCTTACATGACCGGGCTGCTGGGTAAGTATCACATGCATGTGCTCGCATCCAATCGAGGCCAGGTATTGTCGATGACCGAAGAGCCTCATTTGCCTCCGGTGGAATTTTCACCGCTTAATTTTGGGCGACGGCTCCTTTTTGCACTGGTGACCTTTCCTGATTCGGATCTCAAAGTTGGCGGACACTGGGAGTCGGAACAGTCCCTTTTGGATTCGTTTCACCCGGAAGCGAGGCTGAAAAGGTCTTTCAAGTTAACCTCAGTCCGGGAGGCGACCCAAGGATCCATTGCGGAAATCGAAGTCGTTTTTAAGGCTTTTCTGGAAGCTGGGCTTGGCCATTCGCCTGCCGACAGCGTTTCCTACTTATCGGGCAAGGGAAAGCTGGAGTTCAACTTGAAAACCGGCCACTTGATTTTTTCGGATTTAAGGATGGAAGGCCATTTTATGGGCCAAACGGCGGACAAGGCTACTGATTCCTCACAATTTGAGACACTACCCTTGTACCTGCAGGAAAGCCTGCACCTCCACTTTTCCGAGTAAAATCGACTTCTGGGGGGCGAATATTGGGCATCCGTTTTTAGGGGTCTTGGAGTTGGACCGGGAACGGATTATCTAATATATTTGGACTCCTATTGAGCCATCGATTGTTCCAGACCTACCACGCCTTTACCTCCAAAGTCTGGCAACAGAATGCGGATGCATCAACCGATCCCCGCCGAATTCTGGGCTTTGTTTCAAGTCTTACGGACCCTAACCACACTGTCCTTTTGCGCGCGCTCCTGGATAGGGAACATCAGTTCCGACAGCACACATCCAGCCTGGAAGGTGTGGCGGATTTGTCGGCAGGTCCAAAGGCATATGCCTTGGCGCAAGATCGCCTTGAGTGGGTTAAAGAAGAAAATGGTTTAAAATTCTTTGAGTTCCGGGAAAAATGGCGCAAGCGTTTGGCTTTCGTGCAGCTCCATCCCTTCCTGCAGAGAAACCAATGGTTTGTAAAGAATGATACCGGCTTCGTTGTGTTGGGCAAAGGTACACGCAAGGAAAGCAAAATGCTGTATTTGCAAACCCTGCACGATATGGCTTCAGATGCAGAGCGGCAGGTCTCTTCCATCACCGGTCACTTATTCCGTTTGCAAACGGAAGTTGCCACGGTTTGGCACCAGGAATCGGTGACCGACGACCGCAGCCGGTTATTGCCGGTTCTTGAAGAGGCGTTGCGGCCTGGCGAGGCGGAAATGTGTAAGCGCGTTCGTCTGTCCATCGGTGATTTGGCTTCGGAGACTTTTATCGACCGGGTAGGAAAATGGGATAAGCGCAGCCATGCCACGGAAGCGGAATTGTTCCGTCAAATTGCCTGGCCATGGTATCATGCCCGTTACTCCAGCGGATTTGAAGGCTTCATGGAATCTTTCGCAGATTTGGTAGAAGCAGTGAGCAATTCCATGATCAGGCACTATCAAGGTAAATGGGATCTATTCCTACGCGGATTAGCGCCTTTGGCAGACACGCCACCACAAATTTCATCGGGAGAAATAATCCATGTCTAAACGGAAAAATTACGGACCGTACTTCCTCATCGCCAGCTTGGTCTTGGGCGTACTCTTGCTGACCGGATCGTTCATCTGGATGGCCGACAAATCCAATATGCTTTTAGCGGTATTCGTGCTCATCCTTTACGGAGTGGGGCAGTGGATTACTGTCGTGTACTGGCAGAATATTCAAAATGATTGGGAAGCGACCGGAGTGATTCTGGGGCGTTTACAAGCCGCCGTCAGCGATATTCCCACCGCCTTAGACAGCAACTTGAAGGCGATTTCCCAGCACCTTTTGGATGGACAGCGCGTAGCCCTTGCCAGCCTTCAATCTGAAGTCACCGGTACCGCTCAACAAACTTTGGAGCAAGGCGCTTCGCTCATCTCCGCAAGTCTGGAAAAAAACCTGGTAGCCCCGCTTGAGGCCATTCAAACCTCCCTGAACGCCTGGCGCAATCAAGCTGACACTCAGGCGCAAGCCACACTTGACTTCAGCAACGCGTTACGAAAATCACAATCGGAATGGAGCCAGCAAACTCAAGGCTTGGTGACAGGTTTGACATCGGACCTCAATAAATTGGTCGTCGGGCAAACGGCTGAACTCAAAGGGCTGGTTGTTGGTCAGACTACGGAGCTTAAAGGCCTGGTTGCCGGCCAGACCACGGAACTTAATGGTTTAGTCACTGGACATACTGACGAAATAAAATCTTTATCGGCTTCCTTCACAGCAGAACTCAGTGGTTTGGTAAGCGCGTTGACTGCTGAATTCACGGCCTTGGCCAGTGCCAGCAGCTCGGCCGGTGAGCAATTGCAGCAGGTATGGTCTGAAAAGGCTGCCGAACTTCAGTCCGAATGGGAAGACAAAATGCAGAAAATGCAGGTTGGCTTGGTCGCCGCCGTAGCCGCTGAAAGTGTCAAGCTGGGTTCCGTAGTTTCTGAGGGTACCCAAGCATTCCTGTCCCGCGTTGAGGGGCTTCAGTCCACTCAGGTGGAAATTCAAGGTGAGGCATTGGAAAAGGTGATGGCGGGAATCGAGTCGCAAAGTCAGACCGACCAAAAGGTGGCGGAAAAAATTTCCGACTTAACGGAACTGATGAGTTTGGGGACAAAGGATTTTCAAGAGTTGGCCCATCTCGCCCAGGTCAATCAAGTGGAAATGCAAGCCGGGGTGGGGATGCTCAATGCGGGCCTTTCCACCATTCTGGAACGACTGGAAAAGCAGGCTAATGCCGGTGATGGATATCAAAATTTCATGTCCGACTTGTCTCGGGCGCTCGCTAGTTTCCAAAAGGGCGCATCAGACGTGCTGATTGAAAATGCCATGAAAACTCAGGAAATCCTGATGGAAGTGCTGAATCAAGGGGAACGCAAAAATGATTCCGAGGCCGTGACCTCGATTTCCTGAACCAAAAATAAAAGCTTAGAGCAAAAACCCAATGGAAAACCATCCCCTGATGCCCGTGACTGAAACGATTGAAGCAGTTGCAGCGACTAAAGCGTCCGAAGCGTCCGGTACGACTGAAATGTCCGAGGTAGCCGATGAGCTGGCAGGGAAACTGACACGTTACCCAGGGCCGTCCTTTCGGAAAGCCTATTTTACCAATCTCCTGGCGAGCGGTAGTCGTTTGCATGCCGATGGGGATATCCGCGCCGGCGCCTACTGCTTTGAAAAAGTTGCTGAAGCAATGCGGGACGTGTCTTCAGCGGTCATTGAAAATGCTCCTACTGCGGATTCCCACGCTTCTATTGCGTCAACTCCGCCCTCGGAGTTGGAACACGCCTCGCCGTTAGAAACTCTCCGGCATCGGTTGCGCAAGGATCGCTTCAGTACCGTCGAGGCAATACTGCGCAAGCAAGCCCGTCGACTGTCCACTTTAGAGAAGCAAATCTATCGTGAAAAATTGGACGCGCTTAAGTCTGCTGGGGATGCGGCCGACACTCTTGCACAGGCTTCCAAGTCGGATGATAAACTCTTGGACCTTCGGCGTAAATTATATGCCCGCATCCTTAGGGCTCAAAAATCGGAGCTGCGAAGCAGGCGTGTACGTCCCACAACTGTTTTGAAAATTCAGGAACCGGAAGATGCTCCTACTTCGAAATTTGTCATCGGACCGTACAATGACGTTTATAATCTTGGGGATCTATTAACCCTGATCGGCAAAACCGATTCTCCCTGGGTGGAGGAGTTTTTGGATTTGTACCGCAACTTTGGAAATCTGAAAGGTTTGACCCCGGCGGGTCCAGCTTAGTGGGCCTTGGTGGTGCGGGATTGGATTCCCGTTCCCAGGAAAATGCCAGATACACCTGAGAATTTTTCCCCGACCTGCAATCCGCCTACTTCGATTTTATATTCGCGAATATCCTTGTCGTGGTCGCTTCCGCGCATTTTGAGCACCATCAAACAACGTTTAATTTCCGAATCCATTTCGAGATAGCGCAACAGAATATACGTATCTACAATGAATGGGATTTTGTTAGTGGCCACATCCCATTTGCCCAGGACATTGGCGTTTTCCTTGAGAAAGATGGCTGTCATGCCCTCGCGCTTCACAGCGTTGACTATTTCCGTTTCAATGGTGCGGAGTTGTCCAATATCCCGGGATAGCCGTTCAAAATGGGTGATGCTGTCTAGTACGATGCGCTTGGTATTATGAACGGAAATGAGTTTGGCCAATTTTCCGTTAGGATCGTCGATCTCTTCCAGAAACTCATCAGGAGTGGTAAAGATGACTTTGATTTTGTCTTCATTTTGCAAAGTGCGCAAATCCCAGCCAAGTTCACCGGCACAGTCGTAGTACTGCTCCGGATATTGCTCGAAGGTGAAAATGATCCCGTGTTCCTTTTCCTTAACGCCTTGCATAATGAATTGCATGGCCAGGGTGGTTTTTCCGGTGCCGGCGGAACCTTCAATGAGGGTGGCCGAACCTTCCAGCAGTCCGCCTTGCAAGACCTTGTCCAGTCCCGTGCAACCTGTTTTGACTCTTCTCGTGGTAACGGTCATAGGACCCTCCTTGACTTCAACTTATCGATGCTTTGCTGAGAACGATGCTTTGCTTAGAAAATAGATTAAACCATTCCCGCGAAGGCCATTTCAACCTCGAACCGATGCGGATATTGGCCTCGTTTCAGCTCGATCTCCAGTCTTGCCAACCGGGACAGAAGTTTTTTCCAGGTTTCCGCACTGCGGGTGCGCGCCTGTTCAAAATACCGTTCCTTTTGAACGATGAAGGAGGGGCGTTTGATGATGGGAATGATTTCCGATTCCCTCACCCCTTCGTCCAACAACGTTCTGATCCTCAATAGGGTCAGAAAATGGTTGAACAGGATCTGGGCAACCACAAAGGGCGCGTCCTTGAATTCATTTTCCAGCAAGTTTCTGAGCGTGGGCAGCATATCCACTTTTATGCGAAGCCCCATAGTCTTCTGGAACTCGAACATACCCGCCACTTTTAGCGGACTGACGAGATCGTGAATATCTACAGCCGTAATGGCCGCACCTTTGGCCAGAAAAGTATCCAGTTTTTCCAACTCATGATCCAAATCAGTCAGGTTTTTGCCTACGATATCGAGCAGAAGTTGGGCGTCGATGAAGTTTAGCCTGCGACCGTATTTTTGCTGCGCGCGTTGTTTCAGCCAAGGAGGAATTTGATTCTCGTACGGAACCTTGAATTCTTGGACTTTCCCGGCAGCGGCTACGGCCTTCCGGAGGGATGAGCGGCCATCCCACTTTTCCGCCATCAGGAACACGGCCACACTGGAATTGTCACCCCGGAAGACCTCCTCCAGATTTTTTTGATGGGAAGCATGGAGCTTGTCCCAATTTTTTATGATAATGGATTTTCGGGATGCAAAAAGGTCCTGGGTTTGAAAGGATTCCGCTACGGATTCCCAACGCATCTCCTCACCGAAATAGACCTCACGCAAGCAATCTTGGCCGCTGCCCTGAGCTGCTTCGGCAGCTTGCCACTTGGTCAGAGCCGCGTCCAAAGCCTCTTGCTTGCTGATGTCATCGTCCCCCAGGAAGGCGAACAAATTCATATTTAGCGGTAGTCCAGGATTTCCAGTTTGAGGGTCCCCTTGGGGATTTGCACTTCCACGATGTCGCCGGATTTCTTACCCATGAGGCCTTTTCCGATAGGGGAAACGGATGAGATTTTTCCAGACTCGACATCCACGTCTTCGGTTCCAACCAAAGTGTATTGCAGGACTTTTTTGGTGTCTAGGTTTTTAACGGAGACCACCGCCCCAAAAATAATATGGTCGCTCGAAATGGGATCGGAAGAATAAATTTCTCCACGGTGGATTTTGTCTT
>JAYSRH010000524.1:0-2502 GCA_043721115.1 Fibrobacteria bacterium
TCTCGAAGTCGGCGGTGTTAAATTCGTGGCGGAAATGCTCAACCAAGTAGACCGGGGCGCAGAGAAAAATATTCTGGGAAATTTGGAACGCGAGAATCCGGAATTGGCAACGGAGATCAAGAATCTCATGTTCGTTTTCGAAGATATCATGCTTCTGGACGATCGTGGCATTCAACGCATGCTCAAAGAAGTGGACACCAAGGAATTGGCTTTAGCGCTCAAAGGCGCCAGCGAGACGGTGGGGGAGAAGTTCTTCAAGAACATGTCCAGTCGCGCTTCCGAAATGATGAAGGACGATATGGGATTCATGGGACCGGTACGCCTAAAAGACGTCGAAGGTGCGCAGCAACGGATTGTCGACATCGTACGCAGGCTCGAGGACGATGGGGAAATCGTGATTTCCGGCCGCGGTGGCGATGATGAAGTCGTGGTTTGACGAGGTTATCGGACATGGATAGAAGTCCGGTTATGCAATCCGCATGGATGCGACTCAAAAGAGACGGGAGCAGGGTAGTGGGCAATGAGGGTGAAATGGCCACTGGTGGCTCTAGAACTAAAGGGGAGGAGGCTCCAGACGGTCCGGCTCGAGTTGTCAAACCCGGTGACTGGGGGGCAGTAGCAGATAGCTCTTTGAAAGATTTTCCTCTAGTCGCTTTCAATATGCCAGGCAGAGTTGCGCCCAAACAGGACTCCCAGGAAAAAAAACTGGCGGAACTTTCCAAGGAGGCCCGCAAGGAAGATGTCTTACATAAACAGGCATTGAAAAAATTACAACAGGAAGGGGAAGCTGCCGCCATTGCCGCTTTTGCTAAGGGCCGTGATGAAGGGCAACGCACTGGCGAACAAGAAGCTACCGAAAAATATGCCCAATCACTGGAATCCTTGCAAAACAATACCCGTGGGATGCTAGACAGTTTGGCTCGTGAGAAGGCCGCATTGTTTTTGGAGTTTGAAGGGCAAGCCTTAGAACTTGTCTCTGGCTGTATCCATCGAGTCTTTGAATCCTTGGCTGCCGGGCATATTGAAGCAATTTTGCCTTTGCTAAAAAGAGCTATCCAGTCCATTGGCGAAGCGGCTACAGTAACCATAAAAGTAAACCCGGAGGATTTCCAAATTGTGCAGGAAAACCGGACCTTCTGGTTGCCCATCAACGCCAGTCTTAAGGATGTACAAGTGGTCACTGACGATAGAATATCCAAAGGTGGCTGCTTTGTGGAAAGTGATTCAACTTCGGTTGCAGCCCATGCCCAAGAGATGGCGGATAGAATTGATGAAGAATTGAAAAAAGTTTTTCTGGCAAAGATCCAGTCTAAACAAGCGGCCTCGGAATCCAGCGAGCCACTTACTTGAATCAAGAATCCTGTTTTGCCCCCTATTCCCGGGCTTTAAAGGATATGTGTTTAACGCCTATTCGCGCAAAAATTGTCCAGGTTATTGGCCTAGTTATGGAAAGCTCGGGGCTATCCGCTAGTCTGGGTGAAATCTGCCAGGTATATGATGGTCAGCGCTTGGTGGGGCAGGCTGAAGTAGTTGGCTTTCGCCGCAAAACCACACAGCTCATGGCGCTTGGTCAATTGGATGGTCTGCGGCCAGGTATGGAAGTGATGGCAACGGGTCGCGTTTTCAGTGTTGGAGTTGGACCTCAATTGCTGGGTCGGGTTATCAATGGGCTTGGTGAGCCAATTGATGGGAAAGGCCCCATTCTTTTTTCCGAAACCGGACACATTAATAATGATCCTCCCAATCCACTTGATCGACGACGTATCATTGAGCCTATGATGACGGGAATCCGAGCCTTAGACGGTTTCAAAACCATTGGTAAGGGCCAACGTGTGGGACTTTTTTCGGGTTCCGGTGTGGGCAAGTCGGTGCTGCTGGGTATGATAGCCCGCAACTGCCAGAGCGCCGTCAATGTTATCGCATTAATCGGGGAACGTGGACGTGAGGTAAAAGAATTTCTGGAAAAGGATTTGGGAGAAAAAGGTCTGGCGCGTTCTGTAGTGGTAGTGGCAACTTCCGATCAGCCAGCGCTTGTGCGGTTAAAGGCTGCCCAGGTGGCAACTACGGTGGCGGAATATTTTCGTGATCAAGGAAGCGACGTCATGTTGATGATGGATTCATCTACCCGTCTAGCCATGGCCCAGCGCGAAATAGGGCTGGCTATAGGTGAGCCACCTTCCACTCGTGGATACACACCCTCAGTTTTTGCATTTTTACCACGACTTTTCGAACGTGCAGGGATGGGAAAGCGTGGTTCCATCACCGCCATATATACCGTACTAGTCGAAGGTGATGATATGGACGAGCCCATCGCCGATGCTGTTCGTTCGGTATTGGATGGGCATATCGTACTTTCGCGATCCTTGGCGCATCGCAATCATTTTCCCGCCATCGATGTTCTCCAAAGCGTGAGTCGTTGTATGACCGATGTGACCGGCAAGGACCACCGGGCAGGCATTGGCAAGCTGCTCAACGCCATGGCTGTCTATGCTGATGCGGAAG
>JAYSRH010000525.1:0-6299 GCA_043721115.1 Fibrobacteria bacterium
AGGAATTTTCCATCCGCGAGTGCAAATTGCAGATTTGCATAATAAGCTAGACGATTCATTGCGTTGAGTGTGCTTTTCACTGTTGCCTTTCGGCTCTGCTCCTCATGCCGGCCATTAACCATACCACTTCCGACCTCTGCAGAAAGCCATTTAAATGGGTGATAATTGAAGACCAAGGATCCCATCGTGCTGTAAACGTTGGTGATATGTGAGATTGTGTCTGTAGGGCCCGTAGTTCCAAATACAGGAAAAAAGATGCGGACATGCTCATCCAGTTTTGAGCCATCGGGATCGCCAATCCAAACGCCGTAGGCTGCAATATTCTTACCCCATGTATAGCTAAAGCTTGTAGTTGTTTTGAATAAATTTAGAATGACATTGCCACCGACCAATTGTGATTTAATCGATTGCCGATCGGCGTTTGCCGCTCCAATTTTATCGGCATAAACAACCAAATCATACTGCTGTATTCCCGCTACCCCTTGGAATTTAATACCGTAAAGATCTTTTTTGAATCCAAATTCGCCTCCAATTTCCAATTTTGGAAGAACCTCTTCAATATCCGGAGGCTGCCCCAGGGCGAGCATGGAAGTATCTGATTTGACAACAGCAAGCTGGCCCTTCCAAGTCATTACAGGATCTGTTTCTTCTGCATAAGTTAGCTTGACCATGGGTCGACGTCCTGTTCCCAGTTCCCCGGAATAGCCCAATCCCTGATCCATAAAAAAGATTTGGTTACTATTAGAAAAATTTGTTATTGCCCAATCTTGTCCAACTAACAGCTTGAATTTCGGGTAGAAATTCCATTCTCCGTATAGGAGTCTCAAGCGCAACGCATCTCTACGCTTTTGACTCACCTCAGCATTCGAACCTATGACTTGGACGTCAATATCCTGCACACCGGGCATCCAACCCAATTCAAAATGAAAATCCATGGGTCCGCTTTTGATTAAAACACCAAAGCGACTATTGTATTGCAAATCCATATAGTTTCGGTTTACGGGTACGGTATCCACAACAGTTTTGGTTGAGACGATATTACCTGCAGCATCCAACACATCCTTTTTCCAGTAGTCGGCCTTATGCCAACGTGCACCACCAACCCTGGCGCTTCCGTAAAAATCCCAATTTTTAGGCGCAAGCCCTTCGGCGGCTGTTTCAGCGGCAACTCCCTGTGGGAACGCCCACAGAATTGCAAATAGCAATAGCAAAAATTTGAAAATTTTTATTCTTAAATCGCCTACTGTTAAGCCGACAGACATGGAGAACTCCCTCACTGGTATGCATGGTCAGGAAGACCATCGTAAACCGTCCACACGGGACGGGGATGAATCAGAACTTCAAGCTAGTAATTCCCTTCAAAACCAAAAGGATAACGTTTGAATTTTTTGTGTGGAATTGAAATGAATCCATCCCACTGAATAATCATTTGGGTTAAATCAAGGAATCTTTTTGGCTTTAAAGCCTTCAATAGCCAGCATGCGCCGGATGGGTCCGATGGATGCGGCCATCAGTAAGGTTGTGACTATCGCAACACCGGTCACAGCTGTGAAAAGAGTCGGCAATGGCATATTTTCATACAGACTGGCGGCAAATCCAGCAAAAAAACTTCCCAAGGAAACGGCGAGAAACCATATTCCCAATACGAGCCCCATTATGCGGCGAGGAGCTAGCTTGGTCATGGCTGAAATGCCTACTGGCGAAAGACACAACTCACCAATTGTGTGGAGCATGTAGGTCGCGACCAACCACATTGGGCTCACTTTCATACCCTGTGATGAAAGTCTGGCTGCAATGATTAATATCCCGAAGCCCAAGGCCACGAATAATAGGCCAATGGTAAATTTGGCTGGGCTTGAAGGCTGTCGTTTGCCTAGGGCTATCCACAAGGATGCGAAAAGTGGAGTGAGGGCCACTATGAAAAGCGAGCCGGCGGATTGGAAATAGCTAGACGGAAAGGATTGGCCGATATGGCTCAGCAAGTAATAGATACCGGCCCCGCATGTGGATATGACTATGGCTGTAAAGGAAAGTGCCATGCTGGATTTTCCAGGCAACTTCCGGTACCAACGCAAGGCAAGAAAACCCGGCATTAACAATATCGCTCCCATGAAAATGGCAAAAGTAAGGGTGATGGAATTGTCGGTGCTTCTGTCGGCAAAAATATTCAGTGTGGATCCGGCCTGCTCAAAGACCGACCAGAAAGCGGCTGCTCCAAAGAATAGAACGATGATCACAATGAGATGCTTTTTTTCTTGGGCAGTAAAGTTGCCGAAAAAATAAAGTGAGGGGAAAAGTATTATGGGTGTCAAGGCCAGGATGTATCCGAAAACATGACTTATCAATCCATACGTTACCGTTACGATTCCAAATCCGGTCAGGGCGGCCAGGCTAGCACAGAGTACGAGAAGGCCGACTACAACACCTTGCAGAATACGACGCTGGCGTAGCGAAGCGGCCGGACTCTCTGCCTTTGTAGGGTGTTTGCCTATGGTCCCAAGATGTTTCCAGCCCGTTACGTACCATGTCAGGCCGCAAACCATGCCCACGGCAGCGGCAGCGAAACCATAATGCCAGGAATTTTCAGGAGTGAGTCCAAAATTGTTGAGGATTCCCTTGAATCCATCGCTCTGGGCCAGCCAACCGACCACCAAAGGAGAGAGAAATGCACCGAGATTTATACCCATATAGTAGATGGAAAATCCCGCATCCCGACGTGCGTCTTCGGCGCTGTACAATTCACCCACCAGGGCGCTGATATTGGGTTTAAGGAAGCCGGTGCCGATAACGACCAGTGCCAGTCCAGCATAGAATAAGGATACGGAAGGAATGCTCAAACAAACATGGCCAGCCGTGATCAGTAATCCGCCAACCAGAACAGCCTTGCGCAAGCCCAGAAATTTGTCCGCCAGCCAGCCTCCCGGCACAGCCATCAAATAGACCATGGCGGTATACGTTCCGTAGATCAGTCCGGCTTTCTGGGTGGAAAAGCCAAGACCGCCTTGGGTGGCGGCCGCAGTCATAAAGAGAATGAGAATGGCCCTCATGCCATAATAGCTGAAGCGTTCCCACAATTCTGAAAAAAACAAAGTGGACAGTCCCCGTGGATGTCCGAAAAAGGCACTATCGCTTGCGTTCGATACGAATTCCGTCTTTGTTGTGACGTCGGTATTTTTCAGGTGGTCCCCCTTGGCGGATGGGAAATGTGGAAAACGTAAGGCATGAACTCAAGGGGCGCGGAATTATTTATGCGGTCCATGCCGGTAATTGCCTAAATTGACAATATGGATAAAGCGGCTTACCTACTCAAAAAACAATTGCTCCAAGGAGCAGCTCCAGTTTTTAAACGCGAGCAAACCTGTTATTCCTGTTACTGGATCAAAGAAAATTGTCGTTGTCATCTGATCAAACCTTTTGTCACGGAAACGCGCTTCATCATTTTGATGCATCCCATGGAGGCGAAAAAGGAAAAACTCGGCACTGGGAGAATTTGCCGGGCTACTTTGCGCAATTCCGAAATTATAGTGGGTATCGATTTTACCAAGAACGCCCAAGTAAACGCATTAATCGACGATTCTGAAAATGCCTGCCGAGTATTGTATCCTGGTAAAAAATCCCTGAATATTTCCAGTGACGATGTCAGTCCGTTGCTGGTTAGCAAGCAATCCGGCCGTAGGTCGATTTTGTTCCTAATCGACGGGACTTGGCCCTGTGCCAAAAAAATGATGACGCAGTCGCACAATCTCCGCAATCTGCCCCGGCTTTCCTTTACGGGCACCCATGAATCCATATTCAATATCAAGGAACAACCGGCCGCATATTGTCTGTCGACTCTGGAATCGATTCACCATTTTCTCGACGAGAGCAACCGCAGAGGGTTGGAGCATTTGCCGGAACGACCTCACGACAACCTAATCGTGGTGTTCCAATCCATGATCGATTTCATGCTGATGTGCGCGCTGGATCCGAATCGATCCAGCTACCGACCCCAGCCCCGCGGGTATAGCCTCAGGGAAAACCGGAAAAAGCGAAAGAAATCGGAAATGCGCAGCATTATTCTCAAAGATTAAATTAGGCGCGTGCTTGCGCCATCTGCCGGAAAAAATCCAATTCAATCGGTGTCATATCCTTAGGTAACTTTAACGATACCGTAATGTATAAATCACCAAATTCGCCAGCCTTGTCGTATACAGGCATGCCCTGACCCTTTAGTCTAAAGACCTTGCCGTTTTCAGTCATGGCCGGAACTTTCAATTTCACTCCGCCTTTCAAAGTCTTTATCTCTATTGGCTTGCCTATAACGGCATCTTGAGCTTCCAGGGGAAGCGTGGTGTGCAAATCGTCCCCGCGTCTTTCCAGTAGAGGGTGTGGGGCGACATGGATACGCAGATAAAAATCTCCATCCGGACCGCCGTTCTGGCCCTGGCCACCTTTGCCGGCCAGCTTGATGACTTTTCCTTCGGCAATTCCAGGTTTGAATTGGAGGCGGAGCTTCTTTTCATTCAGGTCGATGATTTTCTTGGCGCCCTGGAAGGCTTCTTCGAGACTGATTTCCACATCCGCCTGATATTCTCTTCCTGGGATGGGCCTGGGTTTCTCTGACCAGCGTCCACGCGCACCGGTCGGCCGTCCACGCATCCCTCCACCACCGAAGAACGTTTCAAAGAAATCACCGGATGCACCGCCGCCGCCGAACATATCAGCCAGATCGTCTTGGCTAAAGGTGTGGCTTTGGCCACCACCCGCTCGCCCACGACTTTCCTGAGAGAAGCCACCTGGATTGCCGCCTTGCTCATTCCACGCAGAACCAAGCTGGTCATAACGCTGGCGCTTAACGGGATCGGCAAGCACCTCATGGGCTTCATTGATCTCCTTGAATTTATCTTCTGCGGATTTTTTACCGGGATTTTTGTCAGGATGGTATTTGGCTGCCAATTTGCGATAGGCTTTTTTTACTGCGGCAGCATCCGCGCCTTTTTCCAAGCCGAGTATTTTGTAATAGTCTTTGAAATCCATTTGATTCGGACACCATGGTTTTAAGTTTCACCATTAAAATATTTATTATCCCAAGTGAAGGGCAAATAAAATTCCAGCGGGGAGGCGAGAGGGTATGAAGGGCTTGCCGGAATACAGATTTGGGATTTACATCCAGTGATTACCGGTCGGCAAGGAACCGATGGGCAACGTTTTCATCCTTCAAATCCGGCGGGACGGTTTTTGCGCCAAAGGCGACTAGGATGCGCATGGTATTTAGTTGGCCCATGGAGGAAGCAGCGAGGTACGGTGTCCAACCTTCATGATCGCGTCCGTTCACATCAGCACCGGCTTCAATGAGGCGATAGACTTCGGCCGTTTCACCTTTCTCAGCAGCATGAATTAGGGCCAGGTTTCGAGAATTGTTGGGGCGAGACGGTGCACAGGCAATTAGGGAGGCTGCCATGAACACAAGTCCGATAATTAGTGTATTCCGTTGCATCAGTGCCCCTCTTTAAAATTCATTCCGGGTGTTCAGGTCAAGCATGCTTTGATTGTCCAAGTATTCGCATCCTTATGCAACCTCCAAGACAGTAAAAATGCTGAGTGTTTTTGTTCCAATTTGCTGTTTTTAATGATTTTTTAACCATTTGACCTATTTAGATGGGACTTTTTACCCCTATTTTTCGAAATAGTCGCGATGGAAATTCTGGTCCATCATTACTTCCAAAGACGAAGTCGAGGGGCTGTAAAAAATGGATTTTGGGTTCGGTTATCAATGCCGTTACTCTTTAAACAGAAAACTCTTTTACGGATAGCAACTAAAGCTTGTCATTTCTGTACATTGAAACCGTGATCTGCAGGTTCGGATATGCTAGAATAAATCTGCCATGCAAAAAAAATCCGGAAATACCATCCATGAAGTCCATTAAAGCAATTGATAAAGGGGCGTTGGTAAACCTTTATAATATCGGTGGCAAAGACTTCTTACTGAAGATGATCGATAATTTTGTCGCTCAAAGCCCCACAAGAGTGCAATCCGCACGAAAAAATCTGGAAGCTGGAGATCTCAAGGCCATCCACTTGATTTCTCATTCCCTTAAAGCCAGTTCGGCCAATATCGGCGCTGTCAAAGTTCAGGAAGTGGCGGAAAGACTAGAAGAGATGTCCAGCATTGGTTTACGGGATCATATTGGAGAAGGACTGGAAAAATTGGAGAAGGCGCTTATTGACGCCCTCATAAGTTTAAAAGCGGAGCGAGAGCTGTGGGGTCAAGAGACTCCGAATCCTTGAACGTCCCACCGTCGAAGCATCAAAAAGTCAAA
>JAYSRH010000526.1:0-2491 GCA_043721115.1 Fibrobacteria bacterium
TGACGGAATAATTGGGTAAAATTGCCTGCGAAACCAAATTAAATGCTTATCTTAAATAAGCAAATGGAAAGCAAGAACGTACCACCTGAAGTCTTTGAATATCTCAATGCCAGAGATTTTATCAAGGATATACTGGCTTGGGCAAAAGCGCATAAGCCCGAGTTCACCCATCGACTCCTGTTGGAAAAAATGGAAGTCTCCTCGACTGGATTTATCGCGAATGTGATTTCGGGAAAGAGCAATCTGAACGCGCGCCAAATTGTAGCGCTTGGGGATATTTTCAAACTCAATCCTGCTGAGTCCAGGTACTTCCAATCCCTAGTGGAGTACACGCAGGCACGCAGCATCGATGATAAAGGCGATGCGTTGGATAGCTTGCGCCTGCAAATTCGAGGACGGAACAAGAAATTGGATCCACGCCAATATTCTCTCTTCTCTAAATGGCTTTACCCGATGGTTTTCGACTTGGTGGCCATCATTCCCGTTGGTGAAAATCATAAAGAAGTAGCGGCTTTGTTCGACGGCACCGTGAAAGCGGAGGATGTCCGCAAAGCTCTACAAATATTGGAAGAGCTGGCGCTCATTCGCAAAACGCCAGCTGGCAAATATGAACAAGTGGCGGCCACGCTTAAAACCGGGGATGAAATCCAATCCGTGGATGTGTTCAAGTACCAGCAAACCGCTTTGAAGAAAGCTATCGAGGCTTTGGACAAAATTCCAGTTGAGGAAAGAACCATTTCCGTAACCACACTTCCTTTATCAGTCGAAGGTTTGCAACGCGTGAAGCAGGCGGCGCAACAATTTCGGGACAAGGTGCTAAAGATTTCCGAAGAGGATCGCGATTATGACCGGGTCTTCCAATTCAACCTGAATCTTTTCCCCACCACTAAAAGCATTCGAAAGCTTGGGTTATGAATTTCCCCTTTCCAATGCGAAGCCCGATAGGCGCGGTTCGGACTGGTGCAATGGCATCGGCTCGGATGCTAATTGTGGCTTATTGTCTTACTCTCGGTCTGGTGCTTGGCCTTGGCGGATGCAGTAATGGCTCCTTGGCAGGAACGGATGCAGGCAACACCCAAAAGATTGCGGGTATATTAACGGATAGGAATGGCAAGCCCGTCGCCGCGCGCCTGGTGCAGCTGCGGAATGCCGATTTCCAGGGTAACCTGCAAGATACTGTATCCATCCGTTCCGCGAAAGGCAAAGAATGGACCGATTCCACTGGGCCTGCCGGAGACTTCAGCTTTCTTCTCAGCGCCAAGGATACGGGAAATTTTGTATGCGAAGCGTTGCTTAACGAAGTAGAAGGCGTACGGTTTTATTTCCGGCGCGATTCCACTCAAGGTGTGGATTTGGGTACATTAGCCATGCGACCCATTGGCGGCATCAGTGGGAAAGTCTTGTTGCCGCAGGGAATTTTTGGATCCCTTTCAATCACCTTGCTTGGAACCCATCAAACTCATTATCTGGCCAACGGCAGCGGTGATTTTGCCTTCTATTCACTGCCTCCCGGTGACTACACACTCCGCATTGAAGGGCTCCATCCAACTCGCAATGCCCTTGACACCTTAATTTCTGTGTCGGCAGGGAAAACGGTTACTGGAATCATACTTGCTCCCGGACCAGCGGTAGCAGATGCTCCAGGACAAATCGCCCTACAGCTTCGGTCACCACGTCCTCTTGCCGGTTCGCTTAAGGCCAAACTGTTGGTGGGTGGCAATGTCTTGACCGCCGATTCTAACGGCAATGTGGTTTTCAAGAATGTGCCTCCAGGACTGCATACGGTTTTAGCTTGGAGTGAAAACCCTTACCGGGATACCCTTCAATTCCCGGGCATCCAAGTCGAGCCTGGAAAACAAACCATGCTGCCAACCGTCGTATTCAAAATCAAGGTCTTGATTGTGGATGGAATTGCCAATCACGATTGGGTGAGGATGACCCGCTATAATAGAACTATTCTAGAGCTATCCGGGCTCTTTCATGTCGATGTTTCCACTACTCCTCCCGACAGCTCCGCCCCAATAACTTGGGCCGCTTGGCATCCGCACTTTTCCAATTTCGATGCTGTGGTATTGGAATGCAATTCCGGATATCCGGACGATGGCAAAGCCAATCCCTGGCCGGATTCCATCAAAAAATCCTTGGAGGATTTTGTCTCCGGGGGCGGTGGCTTGGTAAACACGCACGCTACCTTCCCTGGCTTCTATGGCTGGCCAGCTTTTGATCAAATGCATGGACTGATTTGGAGGAATGTGGACACGACCGGGCCCTCCTATGAACTCGATTCCATGAATGCATTGGTGCCTAACCCGGCAGGGCTTAATCATTCTTCCTATGATATGTCGAATACAGGCGGAGTTGGAGAGCGCCTCCATGTAGCCGACGCCAACCATCCGATTACTCGAGGTTTGCCATCGGAATGGTTACAACCTTTAGATAACCCCGTTTATCAATTGAAAGGAAGCCCGGACGGTATGACAGTACTCGCATA
>JAYSRH010000527.1:0-6271 GCA_043721115.1 Fibrobacteria bacterium
CCCGGTACACATTTCATACAGGATGACACCTAAGGAGAAGAAGTCACTGCGGACATCCAGTGGTTCCCCGTTGATTTGTTCCGGCGACATATAGTAGGGGGTTCCCACTACCGTTCCCTGTGCTGTGTGCGTGTTCAAGGTCATGCCCTTGGCGGCGCCAAAATCCATCAACTTAACCAAACCGGCGCTCGTGATCATAATGTTTTCAGGCTTGATGTCACGATGCAGGATTCCGTGAATGCTATCGCCCTCGGCAGTTTTGATCTGGACATTATGGGCGTAATCGAGAGCGCCAACAATTTGAGAGGTTATCCCGAGAATATCCACTTCACGAATATGGTTATGGGCCGACATATACGTGCGCAAAGACTGGCCCTGCACAAATTCCATTTCGATGTAAAACTGCTTACCGATTTCCCCGGTATCGAAAACCCGTAAAATATTGGGATGGTCCAGGCGTGCAGTGAATTGGGCTTCCTGTTTGAAGCGTTCAAAATTCTCGCCGTCATCGACCAAGGTTGGGCGAAGTATTTTGATAACCCTGTCGAGGTTGAACGTAAGATTGTGGGCCCGATAAATTAGGGCACTTCCACCTTCATTTATTTTTTCCAGTATCTGACAGTTACCGACCATTTGGCCAACAAATGGATCTCCAGAAAAGGGGTCGGCGGGAATTCCACCTGCGAAAAGGGACGGATCCGCTTGGGCTTCAACAAATGGGGCAGGTACTGCATTCATCTGGATTTTTTGAGTGCCATCCGGTGGAAAGGACCCGACACCCTTGCCTAACGACAAAGTTTTCATGGTGGTAATGTTTTCATCCGATGACATCTACCCTCCTGGAGAGCAACATGGTATTTAGCCGGTCGCTTGGAAAGTTAACAATCCCGAATAGAGTAGTTTAGGCTGAATCGGCCAGTCTTCCGCGTTTTATGTGTGAAATAGTTCGGTTTTTTCATCAGGCCGGTCTTGACTTCCTACTTTTTAAATCTGTCCGAATGGAAACAACATGATGATTTTAGTTACCGGAGGCGCCGGTACTTTGGGTATGCGATTGTCCTTGGAGTTGGCCCAGAAAGGCTACCGGGTTCGCGTATTATGTCTACCAGGTGACACGTCCGTAGAATTGCTCAAAGCCCAAGGTCTGGAAATTGTACTCGGCGACATTCGAGTTGAGGACAGTCTATTGGCCGCTGTAGCAGGCGTGCACACGATTTACCACCTTGCCGCTGTGCTGTTGGCGCCTGGTCGCGAGGATATATTTCATTCGGTCAATGCTGTGGGATCACGGAATCTGGCATTGGCCGCGAAGGCGGAAGGCGTGCAACATTTCATCTATGTTTCCTCCATCTCTGTTCTTTATAAACGGGCCAATGCGTATTCCCTTTCTAAACTCCAGGGAGAAAATTGGGTGAGGACAGCAGGACTCAAAAACTTCACCCTTGTTCGGCCCGCTTTGGTTTATACGGATGGAGGCGCGGAAGAATTCAATCGATTTGTCGCGCATCTGCGGAAGTGGCCCATTGTCGCATTGCCTGGAGGTGGGAAGGCCAGGAAAAGCCCCATTCACCTGGATGATGTGGTAGCGGCGCTGTTGTCGATGGCAAACAATTCGAAAACTTTTGGGAAAACATATTTGCTGGTTGGGGGAGAAATAGTCACGTTACGGCAGATGGCAAAAATGGTGATTGAAAAAATGGGAATGCGGAAGGCTGTGGTGGGTGTTCCTGTTTGGATGTGCCGGATTGGGGTTTCGGTGGTTGCTTTTTATTGCCGGATTACTGGTGCTGAAAATCCATTTACGTGGCAGACCTTTACTGGCTTGGTTGAGGATGCGATTGCATCGGGTAATTCGGCTGTAGATAATTCTGCGGTGGAGGAATTGCAGTTTCAGCCGCGGAAATTCCGGGATGGGTTGGCGAGCTTGGTATCGTTGGGGGAATGCCCTAGTGACTTGCAATGAATCCAATGTTTCATTGGCAAAGATAATTGAGATAACAGATGTTATATTTACCCCAATGAGCGTTTCAGCCCAAAAGCAGCTCGCTACCGTGAAATTTCCAGCACTTGTGAAAAATGTCCGTGCCCAACTGAAATACTCTCAAGAAGACCTGGCTCGTGAACTGGGTGTAAGTTTCGCCACAGTCAATCGCTGGGAAAATGGGCATACTGAGCCTTCCAAAATGGCTCGCACGGTCATTACCGCCTTTTGCCGAAAAATGACCAAGCAAGGGGCACTTCGCAATGTCAAAATCTGAAGCTGAGACACGCGCCCATCTAATCGACAAACAGTTGGCGCAAGCCGGATGGGACGTCAAAGACCGCTCCCAGGTGATGCTTGAATATGAAAACCTGCTTGGGAAAGGAATTCAAAAAAGCGCAGCCACTGTTTCGGAACCGCCGCCTGCTTATGGCGAGTTTCAATACAGCGACTATGTCTTGCTTGGAAAGAACGCCAAACCATTGGCGGTTGTGGAAGCCAAAAGAACCAGCAAAGATGCAGCGATGGGCCGGGAGCAAGCCAAACAGTATTGCCTCAACATTCAGAAGACCCTGGACTGCGAACTGCCTTATTGCTTTTATACGAATGGATTGGAAACCTTTTTTTGGGATTTGGATAACTATCCACCTCGCAAGATTGCCGGATTTCCAACCCGAGATGATTTGGAGCGATTTCGTTCCTTACAGCGGAATCGTAAACCTTTGACCGATGAGCTTATCAATACCAAAATCGCTGGGCGCGATTACCAGATCCGCTCCATTCGCTCCGTACTCGAAGCCATTGAGAAGAAAAAGCGAGAATGCCTTTTGGTGATGGCTACCGGTTCGGGTAAAACCCGCATTTGTATCGCCTTGGTCGATGCCTTGATGCGAGCCAGGCACATTGAACGGGTACTATTTTTGGTGGATAGAATTGCCTTACGAGAACAAGCTCTCAACGCCTTCAAGGAGCATCTGCCCAATGAGCCGCGCTGGCCTAATCCGGGAGAAAAGATTCTCGCCAAGGATCGCCGCATCTATATTTCGACTTATCCCACCTTGCTCAATATCATTCGGGACACATCTGAAAACATTTCCCCGCATTATTTCGATTTGATCATCATCGATGAAAGCCATCGTTCCATTTACAATACCTACGGAGAAATCCTCCAATACTTTAAAGCCATTACCGTGGGTTTAACGGCCACGCCTACCGATGTCATCGACCACAATACTTTCAAACTTTTCCACTGTGACGATGGCTTGCCCACCTTTGCTTTTACTTATGAAGAAGCTGTGAATCATATCCCGCCTTATCTCTGTACGTTTCAGGTGATGAAGATTCAGACCAAATTTCAGGTTGATGGCATCAGTAAGCGTACAATCACCTTGGAGGATCAGAAATTCTTGATTCTTGAGGGCAAGGAAGTCGAAGAGATCAATTTTGAAGGCTCCCAGTTGGAAAAGCAGGTCATCAACAAAGGCACCAATGCCCTGATCGTCAAAGAATTCATGGAAGAGTGCATCAAGGATCCGCAGGGCGTACTGCCCGGCAAGACCATCTTTTTCTGCAGTTCCATGGCGCATGCCCGCCGCATTGAGGAAACCTTCGACCACCTTTATCCCGAGTACAAGGGCGAATTGGCCAAGGTTTTGGTCTCCGATGACTCCCGCGTGTACGGCAAGGGTGGTTTGCTTGATCAGTTCACGAATAATGATATGCCGCGCGTGGCCATCAGCGTGGATATGCTGGATACGGGTATTGATGTACGCGAGATTGTAAACCTCGTTTTCGCCAAACCGGTTTATTCCTACACCAAGTTTTGGCAGATGATTGGCCGTGGCACTCGCCTACTGGAACCCGCCAAAGCCAAGCCCTGGTGCGTCGAAAAGGACGTCTTCCTGGTTATTGATTGTTGGGATAACTTCGAGTATTTCAAATTGAATCCCAAGGGCAAGGAATTAAAGGCCCAAATCCCCTTGCCAGTGCGTTTAATGGGCCTGCGTTTGGATAAAATTGAAAAGGCCATGGAGAAGGGTTTGCCGACCCTACTTGCTAAAGAAGTCGTCAAGCTGCGGAAGCAAATTTCAGAGTTGCCGGAAAATTCCGTGGTCATTCGTGAGGCGCAGACGGCCCTGAATTCTCTAAGGGATGAAAACTTCTGGGTGCAATTGAATGCGAGCCGAATGGAATTTTTACGTATTGAAATCAAGCCCCTCTTTCGGACCATCTCCGATACTGATTTCAAGGCCATGCGTTTTGAAAAGGATATCTTAGAAGTTTCCCTATCCCACCTCATAGGCGACAAAGAAAAATTCGCAACCCAAAAAGACGCGTTGGTGGAATTGATTGGTGAATTACCCCTTTCCGTTAATATCGTCAAACGGGAAGAAGAGCTGATTCGCCAGTCCCAAGGTGATCATTACTGGGCCATGATCTCGGATGAGGGCTTGGATACTTTGGTCACAAAGTTGTCCCCACTGATGAAGTTTCGGGAAACCGATCTTGGCGGTCAAGGGCCAATGAATCTGGATTTGGAAGATGCGGTGCGCAATAAGGAGCGGGTGGAATTTGGCCCCCAACATGAAGCTGTCAGCATCACCCGATACAAGGAAATGGTCGAAGAATTGATTGCCCAACTGACCGATGAGAACCCGGTCCTGCAAAAGATCAAACTAGGCCAATCGGTCAGCGCCGCAGAGGCCGAATCGCTGGCGCAGCTCTTGCATACCGAGCACCCCCATATCACCGAAGAGCTTTTGCGCGCCGTTTACAAAAACCGTAAAGCCCACTTCGTGCAATTCATTCGGCATATCCTCGGCATCGAAATCTTGCAAAGCTTTCCGGATACGGTTTCGGGAGCATTCGATATTTTTATCCAGGAACACAGCAATCTTAGCGTCCGTCAACTTGAGTTTTTGAACTTGCTGAAAAATTTTATCATCGAACGGGAAAAGGTGGAGAAGAAAGACCTCATTAATGCGCCTTTCACTATTATTCATCCCCAGGGTATTCGAGGGGTATTTTCCCCGATCGAGATCAAGGATATTCTGGAACTAACCGAAAGACTTGCTGCCTGATATGATGGAAAACTCTCGGACAGAATATAAGCGTGGACTCACCGATGGTTTTGAAAAAGAGATCGTGGCATTTTTGAATGCACGCGAAGGTGGAATAATTTATTTGGGTATCGAATCTGATGGAAGCCTATACGGAGTTGAAGACTGTGATCAGGTTCAGCTTGCCCTCAAGGATCGTCTGAAGCACAATATACAGCCCTCCATAATGGGGCTCTTTGAAATCCAGCATGAAGTTCGAAACGGCAAGGATCTCATTCATATTACAATTGCCGGTGGCCTTGAGAAACCTTACTATTTGAAAAAATTCGGTATGACGGAAAAAGGATGTTACGTGCGCGTTGGCAGCGCCTGCGAGCCGATGCGATTGGAAATGATTGAATCACTTTATGGAAAGCGCGTCCGCAATACCATTGGCAGAATGCCATCCCCACGTAAGGATCTTACTTTCGAGCAACTTCGCATTTATTATGAAACACGTGGCTTGCACCTCAATGATGCATTCCTGAAAAACCTTGAACTGTTGACGCCGGACAATCTTCCCAATTACGCAGCCTATTTATTTGCCGATAAAAACGGCACTTCACTGCAAGTCGCCAAGTACGCCGGTGAAACCCGGGTCGATCTGATAGAAAATCGAGACTATGGTCGGTGTTCTTTGGTAAAGGCCCTGAAATCCTTGCTGGAACGCGTCGAAATCGAAAACACCATATTTACAAAAATCGGATATCCGCTTCGTCAAGAGATCGAAATGATTGATTCGGTTGCCATGCGCGAAGCCGTAGTCAATGCGGTTGTCCATAACGATTATTCCTATGGGGCAAATCCTAAAGTGGAATTTTTCATTGATCGCGTGGAAGTGACCTCCATGGGTGGCTTGCCCTATGGGGTTACTGAAACGGATTTCTTTGATGGATGTTCTGTTCCCCGGAACAAAGAAATAATGCGCGTTTTTCGCGATCTGGAGATTGTGGAGCATTTGGGTTCTGGTGTCCCGCGGATTGTGCAGGCTTATGGTAAGGAAGCCTTTGAAATTCGATCGGGGTATGTTCGCACAACCTTCCTTTATAAAAAGGCATTGGCCGACACTCAACCCGTTTTATCGAAAACCAGTCATTTGGAGGCCCCAGTCGAGGCCCCAGTCGAGGCCCCAGTCGAGGCCCCAGTCGAGGCCCCAGTCGAGGCCCCAGTCGAGGCCCCAGTCGAGGCCCCA
>JAYSRH010000528.1:0-6266 GCA_043721115.1 Fibrobacteria bacterium
TCGACACCGGGAGCGATGCCTCCGTGAGGTGGTGCACCGAGCTTGAAGGCATTGATCATGCCTCCGAACTTTTTATCCACGACTTCGGGACCATATCCGGCAATTTCAAAAGCCTTGTACATGATATCGGGGATGTGATTGCGAATAGCGCCGCTGGATAATTCCACGCCATTGCAAACCAAATCGTATTGAAAGGCATTGATTTCCAGTGGGTTCTTGGTCAATAGGGCTTCCATCCCGCCCTGGGGCATGGAAAAGGGATTGTGTGAGAAAGCGATGCATTTGTTCTCTTCATCCCATTCGAACATGGGAAAATCGACAACCCAGCAGAAGCGGAATGCATCAGACTCAATGATATCGAGATCCTTGGCTACTTTAACCCGCAACAAACCGGCAATTTTGGCAGCCAAATCAGCTTTATCACATACAAAGAAAATGGCGTCTCCTGGCCCCACTTCGCACTTTTGGCGCAGCGCTTCCAGTTGTTCCGGCTTCAGGAATTTGAACAGTGGTCCCTTTACGGTTTCGCCGTTCCAGACCAAATAAGCCAAACCTTTGGAGCCAACTGACTGGGCGTATTCAACCAGCTTGTCAAAAAAGCTGCGTGGCTTGTCGGCCACATTTTTAACAGGAATAGCGCGCACTACGGCACCAGCGGCCACGGCGGATTTGAATGCGACAAATTCCGATTCGGCAAACAAGGCGCCGACGTCCCTTATTTCAATAGGGATGCGCAAATCGGGCTTGTCATTACCGTATTTGAGCATGGAATCCGCATAGGTAATGCGCCGGAAAGGTGTCGCATCCACTTTCTTTTTGGCGAACTCGACGAAAAGTCCACCGATAACATGTTCTACGGCAGCGAAGACATCGTCCTGAGTCACAAAGGACATTTCAATATCAAGCTGGTAGAACTCACCTGGAGACCGATCGGCACGGGCATCTTCATCGCGAAAGCAAGGTGCGATTTGGAAATACCGATCGAATCCGGCTACCATTAAAAGTTGTTTGAATTGCTGTGGGGCCTGAGGGAGTGCGTAGAATTTACCGGGATGGATACGACTCGGAACCAAATAGTCACGGGCGCCTTCCGGTGAACTGCTGGTTAAGATGGGTGTTTGGAATTCCGCAAATCCGGCATCCGTCATACGGCGGCGCAGACTGGAAATAACTTGGGTACGCAGCATGATATTTTTGTGCAATTTGTCGCGGCGCAAATCCAAAAACCGGTATTTGAGACGCAGATCCTCGGCCGTGTCCTCTTTGCCGTCCACTAGCATGGGCAGTGTTTCAGCCATGGATTGGATAATCAGTTCGTCCACCACGATTTCAATCTCGCCCGTATCCATGGAAGGATTGATGGTGCCTTCCGCCCTGGCAATAACCTTACCGGTGATAGTAATCACGCTTTCATATTTTAGATGCGTGGCCTTTTCAAAAAAGTCCCGCTCGGGATGGAAGACTACCTGAGCAATTCCGTAATGATCGCGCAAATCGATGAATAGGAAATGGCCGTGATCACGCCGGCGGAAGACCCAACCGGAAAGGCGAACGGTTTCGCCGACATGAGATTTTCTGATTTCGCCGCAGGTATGAGTACGATATGGATGCATAAGGCCGGTAATTATAATAGAAAGTCGGATTCAGGCCAATCCCTCTAGTCCGGGGATTGGGCCAGAGCCGCTTTTTACCTATTTTAAACGGTTCCCAATGCCCACGCCATACACAACATGAGAGACCTCGGATTCGAAGGACTCTTTATCCTCATCCTGATTCTGGGCAATGGCTTCTTCGCCATGACCGAAATCGCCGTCGTTTCCGCCCGTAAAGCCCGGCTGCAACAATGGGCCAATGAAGGCAATTTGCGCGCCAAAAACGCCCTGGCCCTTGCTAACGCGCCCAACCGGTTTCTGGCCACCATTCAGGTGGTCATCACGGGTGTTACCCTTTTAACAGGCGCATACGGCGGCAGCACCATCGCAGAAAAAATTTCCTCGCATATGGTGGGCTGGCCTATTATTGGCGAATACCGGGATCGCATTGGATTGACTCTGGTGGTGCTTGGCGTCACTTTTTTACAGGTCATCCTCGGAGAACTGGTTCCCAAGACCATTGCCTTGCACAATGCCGAACGCATTGCCTCGCTAGTGGCCTGGCCCATGCAAGTCATTTCCAAAATGGCCTATCCCGTTGTTTCTTTTCTCGGAATTGTCACCGATTTCATTCTGCGCCTAGTAGGCAGTAAGCCTTCCGACGAACCTCCGGTAACCGGCGACGAAATCAATGTCATGATCGCCCAAGGCACCGAGGCTGGAATCTTCCAGGAATCCCAGCAGGATATGGTGGAAAGCGTTATCGAACTCAATGAACGCCGCATCAACAGCATCATGACGCCTCGTCCGGAAATCTCCTGGATCAATGTGGAGGCCACTCCCGACGAGTTGCGCGAAATGATCCTCAGCAGCACCTATTCGCGCTTTCCGGTTTGCCAAGGCAATTTGGACCAGGTGCTGGGCATCATCCACACCAAGGATATGCTCGCGGATTGCATCTCTGGCCGGCCTATCGACCTTAAAGCACGAACACGCAAAGCCTTGACCATTCCTGAAACTATTCCGGTGCTCAAATCCCTAGAGTCGTTTAAGGAAAGTGGCATCCACATTGCGCTCGTGATCGACGAGTACGGAAGCCTGCAAGGCCTGGTAACCTTGAACGATATACTGGAAGCCATTGTCGGAGACATCGCCTCCCATGACCAAAAAGACGGCAACCCCGGGGCCGTGCAACGTGAAGACGGATCCTGGCTGGTGGACGGCATGCAAACCATCGAGGACTTCAAGGATTTGATGTCGATTGAAAAGCTGCCGGAAGAGAACACGGATACGTACCAGACCTTGGGTGGATTTGTAATGATGCAGCTCGGCCGCATCCCCAAACCTGGCGATCACTTTCTGCAGGATTTTGTGCGCTATGAAGTGATGGACATGGACGGGAATCGGGTAGACAAGGTTTTGGTCAAAAAGGAGGAGCCTCCGAAGCCGGATGCTCGTTCGACGTAGAAGAACCTGTTTCCTCTTTTTTCGTTGCGTCCTCTTTTTTCGCGGATACATCGGGCAGAATGGTTCTTCCGAGTAGCCCATCCGGAACCCAAACCCATTCCTGATTGGAATCTGCCGGTAGCAATTCGCGGGCATGGCCATACATATGCAGCTTCGCACCCCAAATTATTTTTTCCGTCACCGTAAACGTGCCAATATGTTTGGGTGCTAGTTTAAGCACCGCCTCGAATTTTTCCTTCTCCACCAGAATTACTTTCTCTTCGCCTTTTACAGCCATGTACTGATCCAGCACGGCCTTAAGATCCGCCTTGGACCTATCTGACATGGTGCCCCCGAACCTGGCAGCCATGGTCTTCATGGCCTTCAAACGGGTTTCAATGGGAGCCACTTTAGCATGCATCGCTTCCATGGTTTTTTCGATTTTCGCCAGGCCCGCTTTGGCGGCATCCGCATCTTTGTCCACAATGAAAATTTCAGTGTGGCAACCTTCGCCTCCCAAAGCCGCAATATGCACGTCCCCAAAAGCCTTGAAATCTCCGCCGACTACCGAGCAACCCGATGCGTCCGCCTTTACGGATTTGGCCAAAACGGAACAATTGCGCAAGGCTTTTTCCACCGTAAGCATTCCCGATTCGCATTCAATGCGTATGTCTTGGGCACCCATGATATTGATATTGCCTTTGGCAGCAATTCGACCGGTATTGTGGCCGAAAACACCTGCTTTGATGGTCACGTCCCCGCCGTGAGACACAACCACACCGGCGTCTACGCTGCCTTCTATCAGAATATTCCCCTGAGCTTCCACGGTAAACCCGGTGGTTACATCACCCAACACTTGAATATCGCCTTGGTAATGCAAGTTGCCGCTTTTAAAATCGACATCGCCCTTATGCACGTATATGACGCCAACGCAAATGGCTCCGGCCAGATGATAAACATAGCCGCCGGTGCTGGATATAAGGGTCAGCCCATCGGCGGAGACTTCTGTATTCACGCCCAGTTTAAACGAAACGTCTTTTCCCGGAGGCATGGGCTGGGATTTTCCAAAAATATCGCTGCCGCCATCGCCTTGCGTAGCGGGCGTTTTCACAGCCAAAACATCACCCTTTTTAACTTGGTGGATATTGTCCACGTTTTTATAATCGGCCTTGTCGTCTTTATCCATAACGGGCTTAACATCCGCATCGATTTTCAGTTTTTCCTGGATAAAGGCGTCTTTGCTGGGCTTAGGAGGTGATCCGCTGGCTACAACAATGCCGCGATCGTATTGCTTGCCGCTTATCATCCTATCCACAGCCGCCCAATCAATGCCGAAAATGACTCCAAGAGCGGTGAGTTTTTTGGCGATATCATCCTGGGTCAGGGTAATTCCGGCCAAAACAATCGACCCCTTGATCGTCAACGTGGCCCGGATAGGCTCGGCTTTCAATTCCAAATAGTCGGCAGCCGTGCCTACTTGTGGTGCAGGTTCGGGTTGGGCCCCCGAGGGTTGTGCCGTCTCAACTGGGGGCGATCCTTCATTGGATGCCTCGGCCATGCCTGATTATAGGGCCTGGCGTCCAATAATGGCAAGGCTTTAATGGGAGGCAACCGTCGACCGGGAAGCATTCACGAGCCGCATACACTCTCCCGCCACAATTTCCGCCCCATTGCCAGTGCCTAATACTCTGCTAAGGCGCTCCTGGAGGGGTTCCCAAGCACGGTTCCAAGCCCAAAGATCTTGAAGAACTTTTTGAAATTTTACTTTTGTCAATTCTGCAGAAACACCCACCCATTCGGAAAATACCTCCTCTTCCAGGAGGAGATTGGGCAAGCCAAGCCGGGTCGAACGCAAAAGCCTTTTGCCAACAGCCAGCGTCAATGGATCCATTACGGCCAAAATGGCTGTAGGAACCTGACTTAAAGCGAGCTCTAGAGTTAAGGTACCTGGAAAGGCCAACGCCCAATCCGCATCCGCCAAGGCGGTTTTTTTGTCGGTTTGAATCGTGACAAATGGAACAAACTTGCCTCCGTGAAACTTCCGTAGCCATTCCCGGGACATTTCCGCCAAATGAGCGGGCATAAGCAGATGAATCTCCGGCAGCAGCAAATCACTGTCAACTCCCAACACATTCCGTTCCAGTAAACGCTCCAGCCAAACCGGTAGATTGCGACGCCACACCGGCACTCGGCTGCCAGGACAGAGAAGGAGAATAGGTCGCCTAGTCGCGGGTGGCTTTGGCAATACAGGGTCGGAGACCAGGAAGTGTCCAACCGTCACTTGGGCTACAGACTCGGAAAAAAATGTGGCTTCAAAGGGAAACAAAACATGTACCGAACACCCCCGCAAGGCCCGCACGGCGCGTTTGGTTCTTTGATTTTGTGCCTGATAGGCCCAGGCTTGCGGTGGTGCTACGTAACAGACGCGTTTACCCATGGCGTGAGCCTTGGCTGCAAGCCGCAGATTGAGGCCGGGATAATCCACCAATAATACCAGATCGGGATGAAAATCCTTCAATACGGCCAGGGCGGTTCGATACATGCGGAAAAGGAAAAACGCCCTACGCAAAACATCCCAGACTCCACTTATTGCGGTTTGCTCTAATGGAAACAGGGGTGATAATCCATGCGACTCAGCGGCAAGACCTCCCAATCCCCTGATCTGCAAGTCGGGTAATGTTTCCTTCAGGCGTCCAAGGACTGCACCCAGCATTTCATCACCGGAAACTTCACCGGCCGAAACGAATATTTTCATGCAGGGGAGGCTGGATGGACCGGCGCGGATCCCGGGAGGTTTGGATCGACTCCAATCAAAGCAGCCGACGTTTGACCCAGCAGTCCAGACGTTAAGGATGGTGCATTGTGAGGCGGAATCCAGATGGTGTTCCAATTGAATTGTTCAGCTGTTCGCAGATTGTCCAGTCGGTCATCGGCAAAATGGATCTCTACATTTTGGCCATGGCGATTGCGTAAAAAGGCATCTACTTTGACATACGACTCCGGATGCGGCTTGCCTTGCCAATCCATGAAGGCGATGTCGAAAATTCCTTGCAGTTTAGTTCCGCCTAACTGGTTTTCCGATGCAGGCAGAATGGATTCAAGTCCCATGGAGTTGAGTCCGCGCACCACCCAGTCCATGCGGGCGTTGGTAAAGATGTAAATCGGATGAGGAACCCGCCCAAGCCAGGCAGTGAGATCCGAATCGACTGGAGGCAAGTGATGGTCCTC
>JAYSRH010000529.1:0-2486 GCA_043721115.1 Fibrobacteria bacterium
GTGAAACCAAGCTTTTCATTACCTTGGATCCTCGCGGTAATCCACTGCTTCTGGTGGTAGTTGGCTTTTCCATACTGCTGCAAGTTTTCCTGCATCAGAACGAAACCTTGAGCCGACTGCTGAAAATCATGCCCTTATCTGGAGTTCAATGGCTTGTCCTTTCCGGACTTGCCACACTGCCGCTCCTTGTATTGGAATGTCTTAAGTTAATCAGGCGTGTCTATGGAAAGCAGCAAAGGATCGGGTTGCACAAACAGGCTAAAAATATGTAGTCTCAATCTGGCAAGGCGTATACATCCCGATATTCCGGAACTATGCCATTCCATCCCAGCGCTTCGCCCATAGACTTGCGCAACCCCTCAGCCGCTGCGGGTTCACCATGCGTTATGAATATCTTCTTTGGAGGCTTGGCGGCTGTCTTCAACCATTGCAGGATTTCAACTGAATCGGCATGGGCGGAAAAGTTCCCAAGTGAAGCCACTTCCGCTCGCACTTCCACATATTCACCCTGAATTTTTATTCTATCAACACCGGACAAAAGCGCCGCGCCTCTGGTTCCTACGGCCTGAAAACCGGACAACAGAATCAAGTTTTTTGGATCGGGGGCAAATGCCTTTAAGTGGTGTAGAACTCGGCCGCCCGTTGCCATTCCGCTCGCAGAAATTATCACCATAGGGCCTTTACGATTGGAGAGCAGACGGGATTCATCGGCGTCATTGACATAATTGGCCATGGCAAAGACTTCTGCCGCATGAGCCTCTCCCATGGAATGCGCTTCAGGGTATTCGGAATAAAGGCGCGTCACATTCATCGCCATAGGGCTATCGACATAGATGGGAATGGCCGGCAGGTTTCCGGCCTTTCTTAGCTCCCAAAGTTTCAAGAGTAGCGATTGCGTGCGGCCAACTGCAAAAGCGGGAATCAAAACGACGCTATGATTTTTAAAGGCCTTGGAAATAAGTGATTGCAATTGGAAGCCAGGATCCACATTTTCGTGTATTCGATCGCCGTAGGTAGACTCCACCACCAAATAATCTGTATCCGGCAGGGAATCGGGTGGCGGGAACATGGGATCCGACTGCCTGCCGAGGTCGCCGGAAAATGTCAGCGACGTTCCCGCATGACGTAAACGGATCATGGAGGCGCCTAGAATATGTCCCGCCCGAAAGAATTCAATCTCTAAGCCATCCTTCAATTGCATAGGCTTATTCCATGCAATGGTCTTGAATTGATGCATGGCCTTTTCTGCATCTTCGGTTGTATAGAGTGGAACAGGATGTTTGTGTTTGGAGAATTTATGCCGACGGGCAAACTCGGCTTCTTCCTCCATGATTTTGGCGCTGTCCAAAAGCAGTATGCGGCAAAGGTCCCGGGTGGCGGGAGTACAATAAATGGTTCCGGTAAAACCTTGTTGAACCAGTCTCGGTATGTATCCACTATGGTCCAAATGGGCATGGGTTAGGAAAATGGCTTCTATTTCTAGAACGGAAACCGGGAACGGGGTCCAGTTTTTCAGTCTCAATTGTTTCAAGCCTTGAAACAGACCGCAGTCCACGAGAACTTTGCGCGTGCCATACTGGACTTGGTATTTGGAGCCGGTAACGGTTCCTGTGCCACCTAAAAATGTTATTTCCATAATTTTAGATTCAGGATTTCGGGGCGTTTGGTTTGACAAGCCGAGTGGCTGGGAGCAGCATTGTAAAAAGTGTATTGCCCTGCTTGGATTCACAGTCGATGCTTCCACCATGTTCAGTCAAAATTTGTTTGCTAATTGCCAGACCTAGCCCTGTGCCATCCGCTCCTTTAGTTGTGAAAAACGGTTCGAAAATATGTTCAAGGACATTTTTAGTAATGCCACCCGCATTATCCAAATATTCAAGTTGCACCAATTTTTCTTGTTCGAGAAACTTGGATCGAATGGAAATGTATTTGTCCTTAGTGGTGGCTTGATTGAACGCGTCTCGAGAATTGCCCAACAAATTGTGGATAACCGATTCCAATTGGGTCCGGTTTCCATTGATAAAATAATCGGCATCAATTTCGATTCTGATATCAATGCTTCGCGATGTGAGCTGCCTTTCAATAAAAAGCAGACTGTCCTCCAAAAGCTGGCTGAGTGATATGGTCGATGTGGCCGTTCCTGTATCCTTTTTGGAATAAAAAAGCAGATGTTCGAGAACACGTCGCATTCTTTCTGCGCCGCGAATAACGGAATCGGCAGCGGACAAGGGTATGGCAGGATCGGTCGTGCGATTTGGATCCGAAATAAAATCACGCAAAAATTCTGCATCAAGTAGGATACTGGCTAATGGGTTATTCAGTTCGTGGGCCAGTCCTGCTCCCAGAGTGCCCAGTACAACTAGTTTATTGGCATGGAATAACTGCCGTTCGATGAGGACTTGCTGGGCCCGGTCGATGGAAAAACCCATATAGCCTACCGTTTCGCCATTTCTTTGAATTGGACTGATGGTCAGGTGAATGTAAAC
>JAYSRH010000530.1:0-6264 GCA_043721115.1 Fibrobacteria bacterium
GGCATGGAAAAAAACTTGGATCGCTTCCTGACCGAGGATTCCTTCAAAGTTGAAAATCATCGATTGCTGGTGAAACGCGATCTGGAAGGCATCCACTGGCAAAAAGCCTTTTTCAAAAATTTGGATTATTCCTTGTTGGATTTTCTGGGAAAAAATGTTCGCATCGTAATTGGAGACGACGATCATTTGCAATCCGGAGTGGATAAAGTCTGGGAGTCGGCGCAGGCAGGATATACCGAGTCGTTGGCCAAGGAAAGATGGATTGCCAAACCTGAAGAATTGTTCTTCTCGAAGCCGGATTTGGATGGAATCCTCGCGAAATACCCACGCATACGTTTGGGTCGGCTCAGCTGGGAAGGCAAAGGTTGTACCACCTTTGCCATGCAGGAACAAGCTCGCGGAGGGGGCGGCCTGGCGCAAGTTGAGCATGTGCTTAAGGAACTGGATCGCGACGGCATACGCATTTACCTCATCTCGTCTAATGAAGGTCAAGCGGAACGATTGCGAAAACTTACCGCCGACCTACCGGTTTCCGGCGTTGCAGTTGGCCACCTTACTTGCGGTTTTGTAGCGCGCGAAGACGGGGTGGCGGTTTTCACCGACCATCAAATATTCAACCGGTTCAGTCGAAAGATAAAACGCAAGAAGCAAAAGGGTGGCGGCGTTTCCATCCAGAACTTTGAATCCTTAGCGCGCGGCGACTATGTGGTCCACGAAGACTATGGTATAGGAAAATTCATCGGCGTCAAACGCATTAAAGCCAAATCGCCCGGTGGCGAAGAGCATCATGTCGATTGCATTCTCCTTGATTTTCAAGGGTCGGATAAGTTGACCATGCCTGTAACCGATCTCGCCAAGCTGGAGAAATACTCTTCCGAAGAGGGACGCGTTCCTGTACTTGCCAAACTTGGCGGCAAGAACTGGGAGCAGCAAAAAGAAAAAGCCAAAAAATCCATTGTTAAATTAGCCCAGGACCTGATTGAGTTGTACGCCAAGCGCTCGGTCATGCCGGGATTTGCATTTGGGCCTGATGGGACAATGCAAAAGGAATTCGAGGATTCCTTCGAATTTGATCTCACTCCGGATCAAGCCAAAGCGGTCAAGGATGCCAAAGCGGATATGGAACGCCCCAAACCCATGGATCGACTCATTTGCGGGGACGTGGGTTTCGGTAAAACCGAAGTGGCCATGCGCGCAACGTTCAAGGCTGTGCTGGATAAGAAGCAAGTTTGTATTCTTGCGCCCACGACCATCCTGGCCGCCCAACACTTTGCGACCTTCTCCGATCGCTTTGGAAACTGGCCCGTGCGCATCGATTCTTTAAACCGATTTAAATCCGCGAAAGAACAGAAAGCCACCCTAGAAGCTGTTCGGCTCGGCCAAGTGGACTTGATTATCGGAACCCATCGGCTCATCTCCAAGGATGTGGTTTTCAAAGATCTGGGGCTCATGGTTATCGATGAAGAGCAAAAATTCGGTGTCAAGCAAAAAGAACGCTTAAAGGAAATGCGCACGCATGTAGACGTACTCTCCATGTCGGCCACACCCATCCCCCGTACCTTGAACATGTCGCTGGTGGGCGCACGCGACCTTTCCATTATTGCCACGCCACCGCGCAACCGCCTGCCCATCGATACGCGCGTGATCTTCCACGATGCCAAAACCATTCGTGACGCAATCGAAATGGAACTCGCCAGGGGCGGGCAAGTTTTTTATGTACACAACCGAGTTCTGGATTTAGCTGAAGTGACCACCTTTGTGGAAGGTCTGGTACCCCATGCCCGTATTGGAATGGCCCATGGTCAAATGAATGTAGACGACCTGGAGCAGGTCATGGCGGCCTTCGTGAATCGCGAATATGATATATTGGTTGCCACCTCCATCATCGAATCCGGCTTAGACATTTCCAATGTCAACACCATCATCATCAATCGCGCCGACCTGTTCGGCCTTTCCCAGCTTTATCAACTCCGCGGTCGCGTCGGCCGCTCGGCCACCAAGGCCTACTGCCTGCTTATCTCTCCCGACGCCAACAAGTTCACGGACGATGCCAAAAAGCGGCTCTATTCCCTGGAAAAATTCACCGACCTCGGCAGCGGTTTTCAAATCGCCATGCGGGATTTGGAAATAAGAGGCGCGGGCAATATTTTGGGCTTGGAACAAAGCGGTCATATCGCAGCCGTGGGCTTCGAAACGTATCATCGCATGTTGCGCGAAGCCGTCAAGGAAATGCAAGGCGCCAAAATCATTCCGTCCCTCAATCCGGAAATCGAATTCCCCGAAGACGCCTTCCTGCCCGAAGAATATGTCGAAGATGGATTCCAACGGGTGGCGTTGTATCAGAAGCTTTCCCGCTGTACGGAAGTCGTGCAAGTCGATGAACTGGGTAAGGAACTGCTTGATAGATTTGGACAATTGCCAACCTCGGCTGAAGTGTTGCTACAAACCATGGTGTGCCGTATTATTGCGGCGCGACTGGGGTTCCAGAAAATTGCCATTATGGGAAATCTGCTCAACCTGCAGTATTCGGAAATGCATATTCCTGAAAAAGAGGACATGGGAATCTTGGTCGGCAAATTCAAACGTCCGATGCGATTCTTATATTCCAAGCCCTTGCAAATGGTGGTGGAACTCAATCCACCAAAGTCCGGGGATTCGCATGCCCTCATAGCTCAAGCGGCCCAGATCCTACGCGATTTACTTTGATTCAAATCTATTGGTGACTTATCTCAAATGAAACGGACTTGGTCGCCGAATACCGCAACCAGATCACAAGCTTCCGGGTGCCATCCGGATCTATCACCACTCCCCTGCGAAAATCTGGCCCCGGCGTCACTGAAGCCCCGTCTATTTTAAGTGAGACATTCGCGCCTCCGTTGCCCCATTTTTTAATTGTGAAAGCGGGATTTACAATCGGGCTGCTGCTGGAAGCGGCTAGGGTAAAACGTACGGTGTCGGCCGATTTATTCATTTTCCAGGCGCGTTCTCTTTTTTCATATACCAGACTATCGCATCCTTGCACGTTAGATACCGGCGGCGTATAGTTCCAGGAGCGGTTAAGGCCAGTTAAGCCGGTTACCGGTCCGTCCGTAAGTCCGTAGAGAGTCATCGCTTCCAGGGTTTTACTGTCTAGGACACGCCGAACCTCATGCATCGTTGACGGACAGGTGGATGACGGACGGTCGTGTAGAAAAATTTGGGTGCCGTCGCTCGGGATGAGCTGGGCAGGATAGTGGCTCCATCCATTCCAGTAGCCATTGTTGGTAATAAAGGTTTGGACCGAGGCGCCGATTTCTCCTATTTCAAAATGCTTGGTGGCTGATTTCAGATTTGTGAATTGAAGGTTTTTGTCGCCACCGGGATCGGCGGTTGGACTGCCTATATGGTAAATTGTCTGCGTGCCGCCGTTGGTATTGGCCACGGTTATAGCATCGTTTGGAAGCAAGTCCTCGGTAGTCTGCCCTGGCATATGCAGGATTTCATTCTGGTTCATTTCCTGATCGATATAAGCAGGTGTTGCATTGTGGCAAAGCTGATAACGAACCGAAACGCCGTCCGGGTAAATGGTCCAGTACTCATCGGTCCAGAGCCCCCAACCGTCTGGGTCAACATCGGTCCATTGGTACGCTATATTGACCGAGGCCACCCGCCAGTGGACGATAACCCGGGCATCGGAATTTTCAACTAATCGGGCGTTTGAATAACGACATTGCATATCGGACATGTGTTCGTGACATATTCCGGTAAAACGCTCCGCGCTTTGATCGGAACTCCAGATGCCTGTGGATCCGGAATTGGTCACGAGCGATGGCAAATACCGCGTCCCCCGCCAGAAAACATACCGCCAAGGTTTTGTATCGAATGTCACGACAATATCTGAATAATCCCCCACTCTCCATAAGCCATCCCATTCGGGACTGTATTTGAGATTGGTGTATTGAGCGCCGAATCGTGATGCGGTAGCGGGTCCCGCAGGAAAAACCCAAGGTTGCAGCGATTGAGTAATGGTTGGTTTGCCAGTTGCATATTCGGCGGTTGCTTCACTGGAAGATAAAACCTTGTCAAATATTTTGAGTTCATCAATCAATCCACTGAAAACCATGTTCGTTTTGAATTCTGGGGTGTCAGAAAACAGCGAGCCTACAGGATAGGACGTTCGTGTCCGCGTCATGCCGATAGACAAGTCGGTGGCTGATGCGTCGGATAGGGCGCCTACCTGTGCCTTTGTCGACACAGCCGCGCCATTAATGTAAACAGTAAATCCGCTTGCTTGATCATACACTGCTAGGATATGGCTCCATTTATACAGTGGAACCATTGGCGTGAGCACTCCCGGCCACGTACCACCAACACCGACATTAAATCCAATTTCTCCTTTGGAGTTCATCCCGAGGAAATAGCCGTTGTTGCCCGAATTATGATCCACAATAGCGGCCCAATCAAAAGGGTATTCCTGAGGCGCTATCCACGCTTCTATGGTAATGCTGCCGGTTATCGAAGGACACTGCGCCGACGGAAGCACCACAGCATTGCTGTAGGAATCAAACGATAGCGACGTGCCGGAAACGCCTTTTTTCCAATTGGCGTCTACCCCCTTGAGTTGACAATCCGTACCTGTAACGCTTTCCTTTGTCGTACGGGCGTTCGGACCCAACCCTTCGTCGAATTTCCACCAGCGAACATACCCGGCCAAGCCGCCGGTTTTGACCGTTTCCCCGGCAATGGCTGCGCCGGGAAGATTCTGCACTTGTGCCGAGGTAGAGCTTGCGAGGGTAATGCCACCGGCTGTCAGGACAAGGTTCTGGGTCGCCACGTTTTTCGGATCATTCCAATCGTCCAGGTATACTGTGCCGGTTTTAACCTGCCTGGCCACGGTGCCGTCCGCTTTGATGTCGAAATATTCATCGACATATTCCGTATAAAAAGGTGCGGCGTTTCCCGCGATATTGTAGGCCGTTTTAAAATCGGTGAAGGATTGTTTCATGATGTTTGGTGCATAGCGCCAATGAATCTTCACGTGCCCGGGCGTATTTTCCACGATAGAAGCATTGGAGCATTTGTTGATTTTATCTGGTCTTTCAGAAGGTCCATCACCGATTCGAGGCACGATTCTACTGACTGGATACCGCATGCTGGTGGCAGCAGGACTCCAGTAGGGTTGATAACTATTTTCGCGGCTGAAGATGAAACTTCCTAGACCTGAAATCTTGACTACGATATCGGCGTATTTCCCGGTGTTTCCTTTATCGTCAAAAGGCAATCGCGTATAATATGCGTAAAAGTTCGTATCGGGAGATTTGGCAACAGTGGAATCCAAGAGCACAAGGACATTGTTCGCTGTTGGACTGGATAAGACCGTTCTATTTGTGTCAAACCAAGTTTTAGCGGTAACCAAAGTATACGCTACAGCACTTTGCTTGCCGAGATCCCGATTTCTTTTTGAAAAAGTGGCCGACTGAATGAGTGCTGCACCCCTGCTTGTTGGTGAAGAGGACAGTTGCGGATCCAACGCTAAATATTTAAACGTCGATAGAGTATGGCTTATTTTTGCCTTGCAAATGTAGACCCCCGGGGCAAGCCGAGGCGAGTAGTGCCATTGCCCTTTGCCAAGATTGTCCTGCTTGAATTCTGAAACGGATTTCCCACCCAAAGTGTAAAAAGCGATGGATATTGGGCCTGCAGAAATGAGATCAAACTGGATGCCCCGATTGTCCGTTGTGACTCCTGTTGCGCTGGAAAGAGCAATGGCTGGGCCCGGAAGTATGCCGGTTCCCTGACCGGTAAGGGTAAAAGCACCCGTTGCATCCGTAACCGTAGACAATCCGGTTCCCTCTAATGCGACCGAGGCCCCAGGAACGGCGGCATCAGTGGCGCGATTCTTAACAACTCCGGATATTGAGATGGCTTGCCCAAATGCCGTTATAGACAGGAGAAGAACGGCGGCTCCAGTGAAGGCTTTCGATCCTGTGAGAAAATTGTATTTCATGCTTCAATTCCCTTAGAGGTATGTTCAGGCATCAAACATAGGCTTTGAACTCAAATCCTGCCTGGAAATTCTCCCACAACTAAATTTATTGTAGGTACGATTACTAAAGAAAAACTGCCTTATATTCCATTATTTTAAGGTTTATTTAGGTTTATTCTATATTTTTATTTAGCATTACTAAAGATTTAACAGAATATTTGCATTGACCATCCCCCACCCACCGGGTACCTTATTAGTAAGACATCACATGCTGGATATTTTCTCTTACACCAATTATC
>JAYSRH010000531.1:0-6261 GCA_043721115.1 Fibrobacteria bacterium
TTTCCAAGACCATATTCCGTTTTCCACCCACAAAACAGGCAATTCAGTCAAATGAGCGTTTTGGCTCTTCTTAAATTTCAAAATAAGAAATTAAGCGAACCCTTTGGGCAAAGCATGATAGGCGGTTAAGGCTCGTTTCCGAGCCATCCCATGTTCCACTAAAGGAAATGGATAGGTTTTTCCTAATTCAATTTTGGCTCGCTCCAATATTTCTGGAGGGGCATCCCAAGGTCTCTGAATCCATTTGTTTTCCAAGTGCGCCAACTCCGGAACCCAATGACGAACATACTCACCCTCAGGATCAAATCGTTCCCCCTGGGTTACTGGGTGGAAGATTCGAAAATAAGGAGCCGCGTCCGCGCCGCAGCCAGCCGTCCACTGCCAGCCCATTGTATTCTGTGCCAAGTCCGCGTCTACCAAAGTATCCCAAAACCAATCGGCTCCAGCCTGCCAAGGGATCAATAGGTCCTTCACCAAAAACGAAGCCACTGCCATTCGTACGCGATTATGCATCCATCCCGTTGTCCAGAGTTGACGAAGGCCGGCATCCACGTAAGGGTAACCGGTAAGCCCTTTTTTCCAAGCATGCAGGGAAAGAGAATCGTTTCGCCAGGGAAAGGCTTTAAAGGATGGGCGCAATGGTTTTTCCGGAGTCTGCGGAAAGTTCACGAGCAGATGATGTGAGAACTCACGCCAAATCAATTGTCTTTGGTAGGCCTGTAACGAAGCTCGTGCTTGAGGGCTGGTATCAATAGCAGCCACCTTTGTTTCTAGCGCTTGCCAGACTTCATGGATACTGATTTCGCCAAAATGAAAATGTGGCGAGAGCCGGGATGTACCTTCTGTATTGGGATCATCGCGTGTTTCTAGATAACCAATCAACACTGCACTGATACGTTCTTGTAATAATTCCCGTGCGCCCAGTAAACCCGGTTGCCAGCAAGTATTAAATTCCTGCGCCCAATTTATTTTATGGATCAGGTTAAATTCTTCAAGACGATTGGATCGCGGCCAACGCTCAGGCCCTATAATTTTCTTAGGAGCTTGATCTCTAGGAGCTTTTTTCTTTGAGTTTTCAAGCACAGGCTGATAGGGTAGACTGGCTAGGCAGGCCCGATAAAACGGTGTGAAAACCTGGTAGGGGCCATTCGTTTTTGTGCGGATAGTTTCCGGTTCAAAAAGTAAAGCTCCGGCAAAGACGAGAACCTCCACTCCGAATTTTTCTAAAGCCTCTGCGATGACTTGATCGCGCTTTTCAATCTGAGGCTCGTAACGCCGACTCCAGTATACGGCGCCGGCATCACTTTCTTTAATCAGATCATGGAGAATTTTTAAACTATTCCCATGCCGGAAAATAAGTCTTGACTGTCTTTTTTGAAGTTCAAGATCCAAAACTAAAAGTGAATGATGCAACCACCAGCGACTGGCACCGCCCGGTGCCCACTTTCCTTCTCCCTCAGGATCAAAGATAAAAACGGGAATCACGGGCCCTTTTTTCATAGCCGCAATTAAGGCGGGATGATCGGAAAGCCGCAAATCCTGTCTTAGCCAAAGCAAGGTTGGTTTCATCTCAGCCATGTCCAAATCGGGATTTCAAAACTTCAGATCGGTGCCGGAAAATATTTTCCACTTGCCTGCGCACCATGGCCCCGGCAATGCAATCCGCGATCCAGCCGAAGGGTAGGGAGTAATGAATAATATCCACGACTTCCACGGAAGCGGGCCCGCGAGCGTGGAAATGATGTTCATGATGCCAGAGTCTGTAAGGACCAATTCTTTGTTCGTCTACAAAGTATTCTTGAGCTTTAACATGGGTGATTTCCGTAACCCACAAGGATTTAATCCCAAACAAGGGGCTTACCAAGTAACGGAGCATAAGTCCAGGATAGATCGTATCCGTAGGCTCAGACAAAACAACAAACCCCAAATCTTTGGGCGTAATTTCGGGTAGATTCCCGGGATTGGAAAAAAAACTCCAAGCTACTTCCAAGGAAATAGGCAGTACCTGGGTCTTATGCAGTCGAGTTATTGTGGCCATACCCAGTTAAAGTATTAAAACGGTTATTTCCGCGTTGCGATACTTTAAAAAAGGGCGACACTAGTATCCCATGGCTACCTGAAGGTTGTGTCCGGAATTAGGGTGACTGTTCGCGCAAAGCTGCCCCAGGCATGCAAGAAGGTCGTGTATACCGTAGGCAAGAGATCGCCTATTCTCCGAGATCTACGAGTCAGTCTGATTGCCTGCTAACGATCATGTCCCCTGATTTTGGTTTAGGTTGCCTCACCTCGGTACGCACCACCTAACTGTTATCAGCTTCGGCAAGTCTACAATTCCATTTTTTTGATGGCGCCAACTTCAACACTGCAAGTATTGGAGGCCAGACCCGGGCAACCTTTGGACATTTCAAGCGCTTCGTCCAGAGTTTCAGTCGAAACGATTAAATAGCCCCCATCAATTCCTTCGATTCCGGGAAAGGACCTTTCGTTCGGGACAGAAAACGTAAGTAATTTAAAATGGGGATTGGAGACGCGATCCGATTTACCTAGGCTCTAGCAATGGAAGTGAGGGAGACTTTGCAGGACCACCAGAGTGTTGTTGCAGCAATCAGCAAGCTCCGTGAAGCCTATTTGCTATACTTGAAATTTGTTGAGGGAGAAGTATGAAGCTTAAATTCGGACGCAATTATACAAAACAGGGTTATCAGTTGAACTACCTGAAACCGGATACGAAGTTGTCCGTGTATCCGAAAAATTCGGTTTGCCAATTCAGAATTGAATTGCCGGAAATCCTGCCTTTAATTTGGCGGAGAATCCAGGTACCTGCAAATTACAATTTCTGGGATTTGCATGTTGCCATCCAGGATGCCATGGGCTGGTTTGACACGCATCTCCATTATTTTGAATTCACATCTGCGAGCAAAAAAAAGCCCGTTCATATCGGTATCCCGGATTTATACTCAAGGGATGAAGAAGCAGCTGTGGAAGTCTTTCCCGGTTGGGAAATCCCCATGACTACCTATTTCAATAATTTGGGCGTGGAAGCCCGGTATCGGTATGACTATGGGGATTCCTGGTGGCATACAGTCAAATTGGAAGGTTATATGGTTCATGACAAGGAGGAAAAGTACCCGAAATGCATTGATGGCGCACAGGCTTGCCCACCAGAGAATTGTGGCGGCGAATCGGGTTTTCATGATTTGATTGAAATTCTTTCCAATCCTGACCACGAAGATTTTGAAGATACCAAAGCCTGGGTCGGTGACTGGCACCCGGACCGGTTTTCCAAGGAATCCATCCGCTTCCATAAGCCATATAAGCGTTGGCATACCGCATTTCTTGAAAAGTAGGTGTGAAGCAGAATCTTCCGTCGAATCAGGATGCTTTACCTAGGCGCATCATATTCGCTAGGGCTCCAGCCATTGCGTCAAGGGCCGTAGTCCCGGGAAGCGACAGCACCAGTTTAAGGTTGCCTTTTTCATCTTGCTCCAGGCATTCCAATAATTTTTCCTTGACGTCCACAGCCAAGCTTTCGGTTTCGGGTGCGGGGCTTTTCTGCCTCAGCAGTTCTCCCATGAATGCAAACGCGTGAATTAGCATTTGCCCACCCGCTTGTGCCAGGGCTTCCTTGCGTACGAGTCTTGCGGCCTCGGCCTCCGCTTCTGACTTGATCTTTTCTTGAACAGGTTCTGGGGGCTTTTCTCCAAGCAGAATTTCCAGTCGGCCCTTTAGCTCTTCTATGCCGCTGTGAAAATCCACGCTGTCTAACTGGGTCTCCGGATCCAAAGCTGCCAAGGCCAGCTGCTTCTTCGCGGAAAGCGTCCCCAATAATCCTTCCTCAATCGTTCCCTCCGTGACCAGTACGATTACATGTACGGGGCTTTTCTGGCCCATGCGATGGGCTCTGGCAATGCGCTGTTCCAACACCGCCGGGTTCCAGGGAAGATCGACGTTGATGACGGTATTGGCTGCCTGCAGGTTGAGCCCGGTGGATCCGGCATTGGTCGTGATGAAGAGTCGACATTCCGGATTCTCCTGAAATTCCCGCACCAATGCTTGCCTTTTCTTCTGCGGCACCTGTCCATCCAAACGGACAAAGTGCATTCGCAGTTTTTTCAGGATAGGCTCTATCAGATCGAGCATCGTGGTCCATTCGGAAAACAGCAGGATTTTTTTATCCTTTTCTGCGCTCAACTGTTCCAGAATAATCTTCAACTCGTCCAGCTTCGAGGAATATCCAGGTCGTTTCTTGTCGACCAAAGTTGTGCTGTCGGCGGACATGCGGCAGAGAAGCAAATACTTCTGCAAGCGCATCAAATCCATTTCGTTCAGAAATTTTTTGCTCAGGAGAGCGGAAACAATCTTTTTATTTCCATCGTGCATTTCCTGCTGTTCCGCAGTGGCTGGAATGCGGCGGATTTCGCTGGTTCGCGGTGGCAATTCACGCAGCACCTGGTTCCGGGTCCGGCGCAACAGAATCGGTTTCAGCCGTTCCCGCAAATCAACCATGTTTTGGTATTTCAGGACTTTCCCTTTTTCATCTGTGAGTCGATGCCGATGGAAAAAACGAAAGGCGGGTCCCAGGCGCCGGGCATCTATGAATTGGGCCACAGAAAACAGTTCCTCCAGGCGGTTTTCCATGGGGGTTCCGGAAAGCACCAATGCAAATTGGGACCGTAGACCTTTTACGATTCGACTGGTTTTGGCTTCCCAGTTTTTAATACGCTGGCCTTCATCGAGGATGATGTAATCCCATTTTTGTTTTTCGATAGCCAAGATATCACGGAGCACCTGTTCATAATTGCAGATGGTGAAAAAGCAGGCATTCCCATATTGGTCGGCCCTTTCTTCGGCTGGTCCCTCCACCAATTGGCACTCGCGTTCGGAAAAGCGGCCAATTTCCAAAGCCCATTGTGCCTTCAGTGATGCGGGACAGATGATTAATGTTTTGGCGATTCCGGACTCGCGTGCCAACATCTCGGCAGCACCAATGCCTTGAATGGTCTTGCCCAAGCCCATATCATCGGCGAGCACGGCTCTTCCCGCGCCCACGGCAAAAGCGATGCCGTCCAACTGGTACGGAAGCAGTTCGGTTTTCAACAGACTCTTGCGCAAAGGATGTCCAGCTGGGTTTGACCTGATTTCGGTGATCAACCGTTCCATCCGTCGCGAGTGCAACTCCTTTTGGATATGCTCCTCGGCATCGGGGTAAATGAGAATCTCCGTCCCCTCGGCCTCGGCCTTGCGGATCCGGTTCATCAGGTTGGTTACATCCTTGATGGGGCTTTTGGCCAATGGTGCCAATAGAACGCGCACTCGTTCTACCGTTTTTTCCGGCAAGTTCAGGCGCAACTCCATTTTTTCGCCATAACTCAAACACACAGAAATTTTTCGATGCACGAATGGCTTCCACTGGTTAGCGGGGATCCGTTTCCGCATTTTCGCCAATACCCCCAGGATGTGTTTGCAAGTGCCCAGGGTATTAATGCGAAAATCCGGACAGCCGCAATACGATTCTCCGGACTGTTCGCCACGCAATGCCACACGGTAGGTTTTCCCGGAGGCAGGATTGGTGACAACATAGTCCGTCCAGAGCTTTTCGGGTTCTGAAGGGACAATGCGCATCTTTTCCTTGCGCACCTTTTCTAGCCGCAGCTCCAGGGCGTTCTCGATCAATTCCCGCTCGCTTAGCGTCGCTGCTTCCACGGATGATTTTTTTTCCGGAGCAGCTGCCAGTCCCAGAAAGAGCTTTTCTTCCAAAACCAAGGAGAAGACTGCGCCCACATGTTCGCACACTCCCTGGCACTGGCTGCACGCAAACGACAAATGACCTGGTTTCCGATCATCCAAGCTGATATGAGCCCTAAGTCCATTGAGCTTAAGCGTCAAGGTATCCAGACCAAAATCGACTTGAGAGTTGGGATTGATTTTCATTTTCCCGCCTTCGCGGATAAGCCTGGCACCCATGGGCCCAATAAGTTTGCAGGCTTGACGATAATTAAGGTGCGCGAGGCGATCTCGAAGTCCTATCATGGTATTCCCCTTCTGATTCGGATGGAAAGAGTGGCTATTCCAATTAGGATCGTCAAGGTCCCATACTCGCATACCGATTATTTATGAAATGCAGGAAGCGGTAGTGCGATTCTGATGAGCTATGTAAGCAGGTATTTAAATCGGGCGGCAAAGACGAGGTTGGATGTTTAACCGAGGATACATAGGACTTTTCTGGGTAAGAGTTTACACTTTTCAGTTTTTTGGACTCCC
>JAYSRH010000532.1:0-2482 GCA_043721115.1 Fibrobacteria bacterium
AATGTTGAAAGGGGATCGTTGGCCTGCTAGAGCCGTTGAGGCTAAGCGTCTCCAACGGGGAATTTCATCCTCAAAAATATCCGGATGCTTGGCAGTATAAGCTTGGTTTTCAAGGTCGTGGTAGATTTCATTTAAGGCTAAAATCAACTTTTCGCGCGATCCTTCTTTTTCAGGTGACATTTACTTGAGCTCCGGAACTTATTTTGGATCGATGTTTCAAGAAAAGAATCCAGCCCAAAAAGGCAGCTGGCAAATCCATGAGCCGAAGCAAGAGCGAAATGACAACACCAGTAGAACCTAATGATCCAGCATAATGGTACAGAATTCCCAAGGTACCTTCGGAAAGCCCCCAGGTACCGATAGTAACAGGAAGCACCATCACAAGGGTGTAACAGAAAAGGAGTAGCATGGCTTGGGGTACGGCCATCGTACCACCCACTGAATGATCCAGCAATAGAAAAGTAGTGATCACCAAAATCTGGCTTCCCAAGCTAATACTCACTACGGTAAATATACGACTCCGGTCGGTTGCTAAATCCGATAAGCCTTGCCCAATGTCTTCTGTTTCCTCGTTTGCATGACCACGTCGCCGTCCAAACCAATCGCTCAATTTTTTAATGCTTTGCGCTGCCCAGCGATACCCCCTGAGGCCGGTCCAAAGGCTTCCAAGTACACACACAAAGGCTGTGGGAATCGCCACCCAAAGGTTAATGCGCGCGCCGCTCACAAACAGCCAAGCCACGGTTGCCAAATATATTTGGGCCCAAAGGCCCGTTGTTCGATCCAACAAAATAACGGCTAGGGCCAAGCTTTTTGATTTGGATTCTTGACCAAGGTAGGTCCATCTAGCGAATTCACCGCCTATTCCACCAGGAAGAAAAGTCGTGAAAAATACAGTGATAAAATTGACGGCAACGATTTTGTGGAAAACCGGACGCGGTGCCGGAAATAGAAACCATATTTTCGCTGCATTTAAAATTTTTAGGCTCAGATTTAAAAATACCGCAATAGCAAAGTAAAAAACTGAAAGCGTATGCAAATCTTTGCTCAGTTTGTCCGGATCCATCCATAGCCAAATCATTACCAGGCAGGCTAACGAGATCACAATTTTAAAACTAAGGCGTAATTGCTTATATGAACATATGACAGATAGAATATTCACGGAACGTTTTTCGTTTCAAGCGAATTAGAATGCAAGGAAAAATATATGGCTAATTTTCCGTTTTCCACAGTATCTGGAAAGTATCCTTCGGAACGCATTTTTGAAAATGCAGCAAGCATAACCGAGTCTTGCGTTTCAGAATGGGTAAGAACAATTAAACTGGGGTGAAAAGCATCTCGACTCCTAGAAAACCAGGTGGGATCATATAGTTCCTGCAATCCGACGCAGTAACGATCCGCCACTAAGAAGTTGACATTGCACAATGAGGCAGCATAGTAATGTCCTCCTGCTGGCAAGCGGGTCGCCAACAGGTTAAGGTGATCGGATAAATCAGTACGATAGGGATATGTCCCTTGAGCCGCGATCCTAGACGAGAATTTTCGTTCATAAAATCGATGAGGATAAAAAACCGGAAGCCATAGCAGAATAATCCCCAATACAAAGGGAATCCGCTTGGAGCTCCAGGACGCCGGGATGGCAGAAAAACCATAGGCATAAATTAATGGCATTAAACCCGTCATATACCGTACCCCAGCCCAAGAATTGTAAGCGGAGTAGGCAGAAGCTAAAAATGTGAGCAGGAAGCCTAAGGTAATCAGTGGGTTATAAAACATTCGACGGGAAGCCACGGCCACCAAGACGAGCAACAAAGGAATGATTTCCAATCCATGTTCATAAAAGTGTAACGTTTTGGAAAAACGGAAAATGCCTACTCCAATGCGCTCGAATGGAAAAATCAGGTTATGGCCGGAAAAATATTGGAACAGGGTCATCGTATGCGATTGCCCTGGTTCTCGCAGCAAGCCCCCAGAGCCGGCAAAATGGAAAGGGCTTCCAAAATTAATGTGAGTGCGGATAAGCCATGGGGCTACTATCACACAAAAGGCTAGCATGGTTATCGCAGGATGCATCCAAGTAAGCGGAGTATTTCTTCGCATCCAATAAAGCCAAAATACGCCGGGAAGAAAGAGAATGCCATTGACTCTCACTAAGTACAGACAGCCGATCCCAATTCCAAGGATGGTCCACCAATACAAGGATTCCAAGCCGAAGGCATTTACTTTCCCAGTTGAGCGATCGCCAAATATGCACCAAGCGACAATGGCTGTGACAACTAAGCCAAACATGCCTTCCGTATAAACGGCCGCATTCCACTCCAGCTGTAACAGGGAAGACACCGTCAACCAAAGGACTGCCATAGCGGGCCATCGTCCAAATGCATATCGGGTTACCGACCAGGTCGCCAAGGAAAATACGAGAAAAATACCGGCAACAGTCCAGCGCGCCGTTTCCACTGAATTGCCCCAGACTTTAAAGGTG
>JAYSRH010000533.1:0-2473 GCA_043721115.1 Fibrobacteria bacterium
CTCGATACCATTCACTCCAAAGGTGTTGGGGATGTAGTGGAATTACGGATTGGCCGGGATGGAAAAGTTTCGATGCAAAAAATGGCCTTATCACCCAAACCGGAAGACATGCGCTCCATTACCCAAATGCTGGTGGGCTCTGAGGCCATGGAATTGGAAGGCAAGTATTATTCCGGTGACATCGGCTCACTGGTCAAAAATAAAGGCAAAGTAGTGGTGCTGGATTTTTGGGCAACTTGGTGCGGACCCTGCCGTTCCACCCTCCCAACTTTGGATGCGCTACAGAAAAAATATCAGTCTAAAGGCGTGGTCATTATCGGGATCAGCTCTGAGAATCTTTCGGAACTGACAGCCTTTCAAGCCTCGGGCCAACATGGCTATTCTCTTTTCAATGATATCAGTCAACTAACCACCAAAAAATACCAGGCATATGCGTATCCAACTATGGTCCTCATAGACCGCAAGGGAACCATTCAGCGCATTGAAGTGGGCGCCCACCCTGCTGAGCACATAGAAAAATGGATTCAGGAACTGATGTAGAGTGGATGGTGCTCGGTGGATGGATCTCTGTGAAGTGCGGTCGTCTGGATTCAGGCAAAATATCCGGGATATTTTTCACGTAGGGACACGAACCCATTTTCCGAAACGATTAAATGGTCGAGCAAGGGAATACCCATAGTCTTGCTCACTTCAACCAACCTTTTTGTCGCCACCAAGTCTGCCTCTGAGGGCTCCAAGTTTCCGGATGGATGGTTATGGGCGACCAGAATGCTTACCGCCCTGTCTTGAATGGCAGGGAAAAAAGTTTCTCTAGGATGAATGTGGCTTTGATTGGCCAACCCCACGGTAATGCAGTGTCGATTGATGATTTGATTGTTTCCATCCAAAGTCAGAACCACTACGCTTTCCTGCGCTCCTGTTCTTAATGCCGCCAGGCTTGGCAAGGCATCTTTGGGTGTACGGATTTTAACTTTTTTACGTACAAGTAAGAAGCGGCGGGAGAATTCGATGCTGGCCATGATTTGACAGCCTTTGGTGGGGCCGATGCCTCCAATAGCTTGCAAGGCATCCAAAGTCAATTCTTCTTCAAGGTGCATTAATTTTTCCACCACTTCGGCAGCAAGGGTCAATACATCCTTCCCTGGGCGCCCCTTTCCAAGTACAATGGCCAGCAGTTCCGTATTAGAAAGGCTTTCTGGGCCAGATTGCTGTAGCTTCTCTCTAGGGCGAGATTCAAGGGCTAGATTTTTCCAGATTACAGGCATAACTTCTCCGTTTTTGTTCAATGGCTATTCTAACTGGATTAGAAAAGGCTAGCTATGATGGCCATCACAGTTTTTTAAACGCTGTTTGGCGTAAATGTGTTCGATTGCCAGAAGTTAATGCGACTAACTATTAAGATTTTATCTCAAAATTTGATTTTTAGGCCAATGCGTGACATAATATGACATTTTGTCTATTAAATATTGGCATTTAATGAGCAAGTTGTATTAAAATTGCTTGTATTTAGATCAAATAGCGGTTATTTTTAGAGATAGTTAGATAAATGTTGAGAAGGAGTATTGAAAATGGCATCTAAAACCTGCACAGGCGCGGAAGCCCTAATCCATAGCATTCACCAGCATGGGGTGGAATACATTTTCGGGCATCCTGGCGGTGCTGCCATTCCCATTTTTGATGCTTTGCTGGAATCGCCGATTAAATTCATTCTCACCCGGCACGAACAAGGCGCTACGCATATGGCGGACGGACTTGCCCGGGCTACAGGTAAAGCCGGAGTTGTCCTCGTCACTTCTGGTCCAGGGGCAACCAATGCCATTACTGGAATCATGACTGCCATGATGGATTCTGTTCCCATGATTGTCATAACCGGCCAGACGATTCAGAGCATGCTTGGCCTGGATGCATTTCAAGAAGCGGATGTTGTGGGCATATCCGCCCCGGTAGTTAAGCATTCCTACCTGGTACGCAACGTCAATGATATTCCCCGCATCATCAAGGAAGCTTTTTATATAGCCGAAACCGGGCGTCCGGGCCCGGTGCTCATCGATATTCCCAAAGATGTTTCCAGCGCCCTTTTCGAACCCAATTATAATGTGGATATCGATTTGCCTGGATACTCCATCCCCACCCACGGTGATGGCACAGCCATTGCAAAATGCGCGGACCTCTTGTTCAAAGCCAAACGGCCACTTTTACTGGTGGGGCATGGCGCCGTAATTTCCGATGCAAGCCGTGCACTAAAACTATTGGCCGAAAAAATGCAAATCCCGGTGGTCAATACGCTGCTGGGTAAGGGCGCCTTTCCGGAATCGCATGAACTCAATCTGGGTATGCTCGGCATGCACGGAACGGCGTATGCCAATAAGGCTGTTGTCGATTGCGATCTCATCATGTCCATCGGTTCGCGTTGGGACGATCGAATCTGCGGAAAGTATGCGGCATTCTGTCCAACCGCGGTCAAGATCCATGT
>JAYSRH010000534.1:0-6220 GCA_043721115.1 Fibrobacteria bacterium
CGTACACTATCGAGAATTGCAGAAGTGCAGAATTGAAAATCTTCAGATAGCCGAACGTCGCCGGCAAAATAAATTTTTCCAGGCGTCCCACTGCGAGCGCCACCGGAGCCTCTTTGAAAAAAAGCACCATCGCCATGGGATTCACCACCGATGGCCGGCTTTCCACGACACTAGCAAAAAAATCCACATCCGCGTTGGGGTGAATTTGCCATTGTTGCCACAGATCGCGGATGGACTCCAAGGATTTTGAGCCTGCCAACGCTTCGACGCGGTACTCTTCAACGGGCGGCGATTGCGGCATTCGTTTCCTTTTTTTTCATGTCGACTTCAGAGACATAGGTTAATCGAAACCATTTTCCAATTTTAAAATCTCTCCAAATCCACTTCTTCATTAGACCGAAGTCCCAAAGCCTCCTAGAGGTTAAGGACATTATTTTTTCAGAGTATAGCGAAGTGGATTATTCCTCAAGCAGCCTTTCGCAATAGTGAGAAATTTTTCTCATTTTTCATAAAGATTAACAGCTTGGACCAATGCGAACATTGTGCTTCCCAATGCGAACATTGTGTTTCAGCAGTTTTGGTGTTCTGAGAACCAGCGCATTAAGGCCCTGTCGCAACTTTTATACAACTAGTAGGCAACGCTGTAACATAATGGCCTAGAAATTGCTCAACCATAGGTTTGAAGCTGGCCTTGTCATTCTGAGATCCAGTAACCGGGAACAGCATCTAACAATGAGAAGGATGTGTTATGCATTTTCCAAAACCATTCTTGAGGGGACTTGCCGCACTCTCTTTGATAGCATTAAGCTGCAGTAATCCCGTGGGCCCGGATGCAGATGCCCAATCTGTGGTTACGGATAGAAATGACCTGGTTATCACTTTTGCACCGGGAGATAACGCGGATTCAGTAACTGAAAACGTGGTGCTACCTGCCACCGGATTGAGCGGGAGTGCTGTCAGTTGGGTGACGAATCATAACAACCAAATCACCTCCCAAGGTACTGTAACCCGTCCTGACTCCGGTAGTGGAGATGTATTAGTCACATTATCCGCAACCATATCCAAGGGAAAAACCAAAAAGGTAAAAGAGTTTATCGTTACGGTAAAAGATCTGAGTTATACGGGTAATACCATAAGCGCCGGAACGGTGACTGACATTGATGGGAATGACTATTGGGCGGTGAAGATAGGTAACCAAGTATGGACCGTGGAGAATTTACGGACCACCAAGTATAATGATGGATCCTCTATTCCATATGTAAAGAGTGATAGTGACTGGGTGAATCTGACTACCCCCGGCTACAGTTATTTCAACAATATGGTCAATACGGATAGCATCAGAAAATTTGGTGTGCTCTATAATTGGTATGCCATAGATAATAAAAAACTTGCCCCTGTAGGCTGGCACGTACCGACGGATGCTGAGTGGGTTACCCTGGAGAATTACTTGATTGGGAGTGGATATAATTGGGATGGGACAACTAAAGACAACAAGATAGCGAAAGCACTATCGGCGAAGACAAATTGGTATACAGAAACAGGATTAAAAGATGGGTCTATCGGTAACGACCTGTCAAAGAATAATAAGAGTGGTTTTTTGGCAATTCCGGCTGGTTCCCGCAGTACCAATGGTGCATTTGACTTTGGCGGCAGTGGCAACTGGTGGAGCGCAACGGAATTCAATGCGTCGGGAGGGGTCGCCCGCAACCTGTACTATGACTACGACAATCTTGCCTGGAATAGCAATTATAAAAGTAGCGGATTCTCAGTTAGATTGCTCAAAGATTGAGCGAAGCCATTCCCTTGAACCCTCTACCCCGGATTCACGGGAAAGGAAAAAGCATGACCGCACGTATATTCGCATTTACCCGGGCACTGGCCGGCGTGTTTTCCGTGACCATGTTGATGCATTGCGCCGGCTTCTTCGGCGATGCGGGTAAGCTACTCGTATCCGACGCCGACGAGGTTAAACTGGGCGCCGAATTCAACAAGACGCTGACCACCAATGACACGGCCAAGCAGGAAATGCCCATCTACGTGCCCCATAGCCAGGTCCAGACGGACGCGCAGAATTACGTGCTCGGCCTGTGCCGGGACATTGTAGCCGCGATACCTGCCAACGAGAAACCCGCTTATCCCTTCACCTGCACCTTGATCGACAAGAACGTGGAGAACGCCTTCGCCGTGCCGGGCGGCTATGTATATATCTATACGGGCATTCTCAAAAAGATGCAGGACGAAAGCGAGCTGGCCGGCGTGCTCGGCCATGAAATCACCCACGTCAGTCATCACCATTATCGCCGCCAACTCGCTAAGAGTACGACCTTGGGCTTGGCCCTGCAGGGGGTGCTGGTCGCGACGAATGCAGGCCAGGCGCCGCAGATCGCGGCCGGAACTTTCTTTCAATTGGCCGCCCTCAAGTTCTCTCGTTCCGATGAAAACGAAGCCGATCAAGGTGGTACTTTGATCACGGGTCGTTTGGGCCGCAATCCGATGGGTATCGCCAAGTACTTCACGCGAGCCAAGAGCCAAGGCGTCCCGGAGTGGCTTTCCGATCATCCTGGTAACGGGAACCGGGTCAAGGCCGTGGCTAAGTTGGTGGCTGCCAATCCCCAGTTCCGTCAGCTCGCCGCGGACAGCGTTACTACCAACTATCAGAATCGCTATCAACAGAATATCGGTGGCCTGTAAGCGCCATCTTCTTTTCCTTTCGCTGAGGCCTGATCTTTGAGAAAAAACGATGGAAAAGATTTTGCGCCGGGATTAAATAAACCTATATCCGGAATAACGGATTCAATCCGGACTTTCTAAAACCTCTATTAATGATTGGAGTTTAACATGTTGCATTATTCCCTGGTTTTCCTAGTTGTCGCCATAATCGCCGCCGTCCTCGGATTCGGCGGTATCGCCGGAACTTCTGCCGGCATCGCGAAAATTCTCTTTTTCGTATTTCTGGTAGTCTGGTTGGTGACCTTCCTGATGGGCCGTCGAAAAGTTCTTTAAGCACTTGGGGGCTTAGTCCCCTCAATTTTTATTCATCGCATGGACTTGAGCTTCGATTCAGCCTCGTTCGGCCTCAGGGCCTGATAGATAGGCAGCACATATGAGAGACTTACAACCCACTTTTCGGAATATCGGACTCGCCCTGATTCTGGTTGGGTTGCCAGTTTATGCACAATCACCGACTCTCGCCATCTTGGATCCTGTGGATGTCGCAACGGGTAGGGTTATGCCGATGTATGGCGACTTGCTGCGGGCGAAATTACTGGAGACGGGCAAGTTCCAACCGCTTGCCCGACTGGCAATGGAAAAAAAATTGAAAGAGTTCAATTGGGAAGCAGACAAACCATGCCATGAATTTCAATGCGGATTCGATGCCGGGAATATACTCCTTTCGGAATATGTGCTCTTCGGAAGTGTCACCGCCTTGGACGGAATTTACGCCTATACACTAAATCTTCTCCATGTTCCCTCCAGTCAGGTCATCGCTTCTGAGGCTGGGGATGTTTCCCGAAATCCCTTCCGTGGGGGTGACGATCCTTTGAATGCCCGGCTGACCGCCTTTATTTCCCAACTCGATCCCGCCCACCTCGAAAAATCCAGGGTGGCCAGCCGGGGCCTCATGGCCGTCCTAGATCTCAATGCAGGATCGCCCGAGTCCCGCGTTCTGGCGGAACGCGTCGGTACCCATGTCTATGCTTCCCGGAAATATGACCTGATGAGCCAAATGGAACTTCAGGAGCTCCTGACCGCGATGAGCATCTCCATTTCCGGAATCAGTCCCAACGATTCGGGGATGATCGCCTTGGGCACTAGACTGAATGCCGCTTACTTGGTGCAATCCAAACTGACCCAGGATGCCCACGGACGTCGATTGGACTTGGCCTTGTTCGACGTGGCTGGAAAGCGTCGGATCCGGGATTGGTCCTCCAAACCGACCCGAGAATTCCAGGTTATTCTACAATTGGAAAACCGTTTCTTTACGACGCTTACGGAAAAAAATGGGTTAAAAACCTCGCAGCCTTCCTCGCATTGGCAAACGACTCTGCTTTCCCTGATCGGTATCGCCGCAGCTACTGGCCTCGCCACATTGGCTTATACCGCGCATCAGGATGCTAACGGGGACTATGGTCGGGCTGAAGCGGCTTATAGTTTGGAAAGCGGCCAAGTCTGGAAGAAGCAAGCCAAGGACAAAGATCAACGCACCGTCTTGTTCGGTTCCCTGGCCGCCTTGAGCCTGGGTTTAAGCGTCACCTTATGGGCATTTTAGCAGGATGAAAACGCTCTTACGCTGGAAAGGTATTGTTGTGGGTGCTGCCGCATTGGTGTGCTTGGCCTGCTTGGACCGGAACTATGAGAACCCCTTCATTTCCGAAAGCGGCAAGAATGTCAGCGAGGATTGGAAGCGAGACCTGGACGGCAACGGCATCGCCGACAGCGTGGAATTCTACGTGCCCGGCTGTAGAGCTACTCCCTCCGAATGCTTAGCTCAGGCTGTGATCCAATCCCAGATCGTCGCAGCCAAGCAAGACTTTCCGACAAAGGACACCTCTCATGTTGATTCAGTGATCATCACACCGCCAGCCTTAGCCGTGACCAGCATCCAGGCCGAAGCCATCTATATTCCTATGGGGGTAGCCAAGGCCGTCCCATCGGTTTCCGTGCTCCCGCGTAACGCCAAAAACCAGGGTTATACACTGGTCAGCCTGAACGACGCTTTGGTCCGGGTTTCCGGCACCGACCTAGTGCCCGTAAGCCCCGGCATAGCCAAAATCGTCGCCACCAGCAATGATGGCGGTTTCACGTTCGAATTCGACGCCACCGTTTTTCTGAAGGATACCAACATATATGAGCAAGGAGTTTCGGCTGCGGACATGCAACTGGTCGTGGGAGACGCTCCCCTGGCCCCTACCTTGCTTTGGGCGCCCGTGGATGTGACTAACCGCGGTTATTCCCTGACCAGTTCTGATCCTACGCGCGTGCTGGTTGTGGCGGACGGCGGGATTCCCGCTTGCAAGGCGATCGCAGCCGGCGAAGCGACGTTGACTTTGAAAACCCAAGGTAAGGGATTGACGGTCACCTTCCTGGTACTGGTTAAACCCGCTCCCATACTCACAGTGCCGGTCCTAGGCATCACGGCCGCGGATATGATCCTCGAGTTGGGGGGTGCCGACCAAACGCCGAAGGTCGGATTTGCTCCATTAGCAGCCACCCATAAATCCTATTCCTTGGTCAGCGACCAGCCCGGCATCGCATCCGTCTCCGGGACCTCGATCCATGCGGTATCCGGCGGCAAGTCCCGCGTGACCATCACCTCCATGGACGGCCCGTCCAGTACCTTTGAAGTTACCGTAACCGTCCGCGTGGCTTCGCTATCGGCTCCGGACATCACCATCAAGGTAGGTCAAAAGAGATTGATCGAACCTGTATTCCAGCCCGCTGCCGCTAGCAATGTGGCCTTTACCTTGGCAACCAGCAATAGTGAAATCGTCAGCTTTCAGGGCGTGGAAATCACGGCTGTAAAAAAAGGATCCGCCACGATTACCATCACTTCGGCCGACGGCGGCAAGACTGATTCGTTCCTGGTCACGGTTACCGATAAGAAAGGGCCCGGAGGCATTTGACAATCCCGATCTTGAGGAATTCAGATCCCTTGATTGACGAACGGGCTTTTCCGCGAACGGCGAAGTATGACGAGCGCTGGATTCGCGAGAATGCTCTCGGAGAAAATGCGCTGTGCCAAGCGGAGTGTCTGGCGCGCCATCTTCCGTTCAGCGCTGGCATGCGGGTACTGGAACTTGGCTGCGGCAAGGCGACCAGTTCAATATTTCTGGCGCGCGAGTTCCAGGTCCAAGTGTGGGCCACCGATAAAGGCACTTCCGTTACGGAGAATTTCCATCGGGCCAACGCCCTCGCGTGTGAAACCCAGGTGTTTCCTCTACGCGTAGATGCGCACAACTTGCCGTTCGCAAACAAATTTTTCGACGCGGTGGTCGCCATCGACTCCTATCTTTATTTCGGTACTGACGAACGCTATTTGCCATACCTCGCGAACTTCATTAAGCCAGGCGGATTTATAGGTGTGGTGGATATTGGCTTCAGGCGTGAAATCCGATCCATTGAGGAGGCGCCTGAATGCTTGCGTCCTCAATACGAGAAGTACTGGTCATCCATACACACGGCTGAATGGTGGAAGCGGCACTGGCAGAAGACCGGACTG
>JAYSRH010000535.1:0-17879 GCA_043721115.1 Fibrobacteria bacterium
TTACTTTTGGCTGGCCTCACAAGCCTTGGGATGAATTGTTCAGAACACAATCGACCACCATCACTTGCCTCCATACACTTGAAGGATATTCACCTGGAAATTCTGGACCCGTCGGCCGGATCACCTGGGGTTTCCTTGACGTGGTCACCGCCGGCCGATGGGAAAGTTTCCTATTACGATATCTACCAGAGTTTTATAATGGACTCTCTCGGCAATTCGATATTAACAATTCCAGCCACCGACACACCTTCCGTTCTGCTGCCACTTCCCGATTCCTCTTTGCCGCAAACCGTATATTTTGCCGTGCGATCCATTTGGGTTGAAGCTACAGGACAGAAGCTGATCAGCGATACTCTTGTCGTCGATTCGATAACTATTCTTCCATCCCTTTCCATACTCGCCCCAAAAACCGGGAGCCTACAACCGGGACGCATGCTCCAAATGGAACTGGAAACTGCCAGCAATTTTGGCATCACACTCTCCATGTCTATCTATGAACGCTTAGCCACTAAATGGTTGCTCAAACAAAAGTCCTGCCTGCCTGCCACGGATTGTGAGGTTCCAATCTTTGGTCCGTCCTTCGTTCGTGATTCCACCGTATTGGAAGATGTATTACCCGGCGACACGGTGAGCGCCTTGTTATGCGTGATTGGCACCGAGAGTTTTGAAGGCCATCGTACCGGACTGATCCAATCGCAAGGCTGTTCGCGGTTTCAACGGATGGCGCCATGATACTGTCACCAATCTGTCCAAGGTTCGCTAAGATCGGCCTTTTCTTGCTTGGAATTGCTCAGGGATGGATGCATGCGGATGTTCCAGAATGGACGGTAACTTCCTTTGATGGAACGGGTGTGAGGTTGGAATGGCACGGTCCACCTCTTGGAAAATCTGGAAATCCCGGAGAATATTCCACCGCCATCGCCATCGCTCCAGGCACCCTTGCCAGCGCCACTTTGGTGGCGCTAAACGGAAAGCCATCTAATTTAATCGGCGGCGTCACCGTATCACCTCCGTTACGGTATAGAGATGTGCGCGTATGCGCAGTAACTTGGGATCCTGCGGTCGCTGCGGGAACAGGAGAATTGCCAAACCGCGCAAGCATTCGCATTGCATTCAAACCGACAAGCACAGAGCCGAATCGAAGTGCCTTTGCCCCGGCTGAAGAAACACCCGCCGAAATCGCCTTACGTACTTGGATAGTGAATTACGCACAATCCCGAACACTGCGAAGCACTGCACTGGCGGGTTTAGGGAAATCGAGTGCCGCAGCGCCTTCACTAAGTGCCGGCTTACCCAAAGAACGATTGGTGATCAAAACTACAGGCGCCCGTATCGAAGTGCTCGACTATGCGACTTTGCTCAAGTCCGGGGCTCCCTTGTCAAAAATCGACCCGCGGAAAATGCATCTGTATCAAAATGGTGCAGAGGTTCCCCTGTATATCGAAGGTGAAAATGACGGTCGATGGAATCCGGGCGATTATTTGGAATTCATCGGCAAACGAGCGGAAGGCCAAAACTCCTTCAACTCTTTTTACACCACAACGGCCACGTTCATTTTAACATGGGATGGCAATCGCCTGGGATTGCGCGCGCCGAATGTGCCTGTAGCCTCGCAAACCGGTGGCATCATTCCCATTGCGGTTCAATCGGAAAAACAGGCCAAGCCTTTTGCCGTGCACGAACATCTGGAAGAAGATGTCGACATCCTGCGCATCGGCAGCACCTCCGCTGAGGAAATCATCGATTTGGGATCCCGAGTACAAGAAACGGAATTGACGGATTTCTGGGTATGGAAAAGATTAGGGGTTGAAAAAGACGCGACCGAACTCCCATTCAATTTGGATTTCGAACCGCTGAATCAAACGCCCGGTTCCGGAACTACCAGTTTACCTGGATCCGCAGGAAACCTGCAAGTTACTATAAACCTTAAAGGCATAACCAATAATTCCAAAGCCGACCCCGACCATCATCTTAAATTCATTCTAAACGGCACGGACATTTCCCTGGTGTCCGGCGTCAACCACGACGCGATTTGGGAAGGCCAGGAATCCTATCAGTGGGTTTCCCCACCGTTAAACCCCTCCATCCTCAAAGCTGGCGCCAATGTTTTGGTAGTGCAAAAAGTAAACGATCTGAAAACTATCGACGGTCAACTGGTGGACGTGCAGGATGCCTATATCAATTTTATCGAATTGAATTTTCCCGCCACATACAAGGCGCATAACAACCGCATACGGTTTTCTAATAATTTTCCCGATAGCATTGGAACCAAGCTTTTTACCCTGACTGGTTTCACTTCCAATGCCATCAGCTTATGGGATATTCAGGGCAGGAAGCTTTCAAATTTCCGTATCACGGGACAAGGCGGGGGTTATGAAGTCCGCTTTGTGGACAGCTTGGATGGACCGACTTCCTATTTGGCATGCGCCACTTCCGAACGGGATATACCCGAAGTTACCTATGATACGCTGCCGGATTTGCTGGCCCCAGCACAAGGTGCAGATTATATCGTCATCACGCAAAGCAATTTACTGGGCTCGGCGCTTGACTCGTTGCTGGCCCACCGACGAAAGCAGGGGTTGCGCTGCGCCGTGGTTTTAGCCCGACATATCTATCAAACCTTTGGAGATGGCTCAATGGATCCGGCCGCTATACGCCGGTTTACCACCTATGCCTATAACAACTGGCCGCGTCCCGCACCGATTTTTTTGAACTTGGTTGGCGATGCCAGCCTATGGTTTGAGAAACGCTCCGGAAGCTTGCAAATGACAACTGTTCCCACCCACTTAGTCAATATACGCGGCTGGGGTGTGGCGGCAAATGATGACTACTTCGGTAAAGTCGCAGGCGACGACGATGTGGCTGATCTTTTTGTCGGACGGATTCCCGTGTCCACCGTCGAGGATTTAGGCCGCGTGGTGCATAAGACCATTTTATTGGAAACCGGCAGGCCGGAAGGTCATTGGCATAATAAAACCATGCTTATCGCCGGTTATGAATCCGGTTTTACCGCTCAGAACGCAGTTTTACAAAACATAGCCGTCAATAATGATAGGCAGTTTTCCCGGCTCGATCTTTTTCCGGGTTCTCCCTACTATAGAGGTTCCAACCAACGCGGAAACTTCTTTAGCCAATTAGACTCGGGCTTCAATCTTGTAAGCTTTGTCGGCCATGGTGGCGGGGCCGTTTGGTCCGATGCAGGTGTACTCACCTTACAAGCTATCGATCAGGGTCGGTTGCAGGGAGAATTCCCGATTCCTTTGATTGCATCCGTTACCTGCCTCACCGGCTACTTTGAAGACGTCGCGGCCCGATCTCTTGGCGAAGAACTGTTACGGTTGGAAAAAGGTGGCGCAGCCAATTTTTATGGTGCTTCCGGCTACATTTCTACCGCCGCTGGTGAAATCCTTTCGTCAGAAATAATGAAAGCGGCAACCGGTAATGGCTTTGGAACAACCGGTGCAATTGTAAATCAGGCCGAAACCATGGTGAAACTGCGCACCGGTGACGCCTGCTTACCCGTCCTGGCCGAATTTAATTTGCTCGGCGACCCCGCACTCCAATACTCCTTTCCAAGGAAAGGCGGAACCCTAACCCTCAATCCAAAGGTGCTAGCAGGTAGAACGGCGCTGGACATCAAAGGCAGCGGTCTGGCCATGGAACAAGCGGATGGAGTGGCCACCGTATTGTTTGGAGATTCCAGCGAAAGCGCTACGCCAATTAATGTGTCCCAGAGCGCCTTCTCATTGAACCGGACTTTGGACGCAGCTATTCCCACCACTCCGAATGGTAAAGTTTTGGTCCATTACTGGAACGAAAAAAATTCGAGCGTAGTCTCGGCTCCATTTTCCACCTTGGATTGGTTGATCGATTCCCTACGCATAGAGCCCGCTGATGCGGCACCTGGTGATTCTATTTCTGTGCATCTCAAACTCAATACGGCCTATGCCCAAGTCGTCTTTAATGCCGGCTTAGTGAGCTTTGTAATCGGTGGCGATAAAGCGCCACTCTTCCCTATTTCAAATCAAATAGGCCTGCAAACCGCAGATGGAATGCATCTGGAATCCAGCAGTAAGCTGGTCCTGGAAGTACCCACGGTGGAATTGGGTCAGCCACTACTGTACTTGGCTTTCCGCATGAGTATCCAAGGTATGGATGAAAAAGGAATGCCATTACAGGGAATCACAACTCTCAATTCCAAAACCTATTCGCTGCCTCTTTCTAATCTACCCAGTCTGGAACTTCCCTTACAGGCCTTTCACCTACCTATACAGAATGACTTGGGCGTGTGGGTGACCATCCACAACAAGGGTTTAGGCACGGCAACCGGATTCCAATTGGCCATGGACCGAGATGGCAGCAGTGGTGCGCTAGTTCAAGATACTTTGACGTACACGGGCATGTTGAAATTTGGTGGGCTCGATTCGCTCTTTTTCCCCATGGCGGATAGCATGTTTCATGGAAAGCACCTCCACGCCTATTTGATTGGATCACGCAAAGGTGAGCTGGCGGTAGGCGGCACAACGCAAGATACCATTTTCCAATTCACTACCAAAATTCTGGCATCATCCTTGGATACTTTGCGGCTGGATACGTCCGGGACATTTCTGACCTTGAGTTCCAATGTGTCCAATCGGCGAGTCTTTGTGAGTACCGTTTCCGTACCTAATCTCCCATTGCACTTAGCACCTGCAACGGGAATACTGCCCCTCCAAGCATTTTTAATTCAATCCCCCAGTGGAATGGTTGGCGACTTTATAATTGGATCTGCCCCTCTGGGTCCGGGCCTCCCAAAAATTTCTGGTGGCGACCATGCCTACTGGCATTACAGCATAGCCCAAAAGCAACCTTGGCTGAAATTAGATACCACTATGGATGCAGGACCACCCTGGACGGCAAACGGATTTCAGAGCGGATTGTATGCCTTGCTTTTGAACAGCGACAAAACAGGTCCAATCATCCAAATCAGTAGCCGAGGCCAGGTGGTTTTACCGGATGACTATGTGCCCTTAAACACACCCATCAATGTGACCATTCGCGATGGCCAAAGTATTGATTTGCTTTTACACCCGCCTATCATGACAAGCCGTGAGCAGATTTTGGATAGTGTAAATCTCATTCAAGAATCCGGAAACGCCCTTCCCACTTTGGCCCGTATCAATTTTCTACCTAAGCGCAGTTCCGCACTCGACTCGATTTTTGTGTTGGCCAAAGATGCGTCCGGTAATGTATCCAGTCGAAGCCTGCTTTATAAATTAGGGGACAATTTGGCCATTCTTAATTTGGGCAGTTACCCCAACCCTTTTGCCGACACGGCGGTTTTCGTATTTAGCCTAACGGATTATTGTGATAAAGTCGATCTCAAGATTTATTCCCGTGCCGGCCGTTTGGTGCGGTCGCTGCAAGTACGAAATGTTGTCGGCTACCAGGAAGTGGTCTGGGATGGCCAAGCGGAAGGGAAAAGGGAAATCGCCAACGGGCTATATTTCCTGAAGGTCACTGCCAAGGCAGACCAACGGGAAACCACCCGCATATTTAAATTGTTCAAAAAACTCAGGAAATAAGTCCTAAAAGTTTGTGTTGGAGTATCTTTTACGGATATGACCGCCGAAACTGAAGACTTTGAAAATGAAGACATTGAAACTGAAGAGCAGGATTCCCAGGCGCCGGATCCGCTTTCCGCTCTGGCAGCCGGGCTATACTTAGTTGCCACACCCATCGGCAATCTCGAAGACATTACTTTTCGGGCCGTGCGCATTCTTAAAACCGTCGACTTGATTCTCGCTGAGGATACGCGGCATTCCCGCGTGCTGCTCAGTCATTACGGAATTGCACGTCCCTCGGAAAGTTATAATGATTTTAATAAAGAAAAGCGGACACCGGCGTTTCTTGAAAAATTGAAAGACGGTCAGCGGCTTGCGCTTATCTGCGACGCGGGCACACCCGGAATCGCAGACCCGGCCTTTAACCTGGTGAAAGCAGCTTTGGCCGAAGGCATTCGGGTTTTTCCGGTTCCCGGTCCATGCGCCATGGTTGCTGCGCTAACCGCCTCGGGGCTTCCTACGGATCGCTTTGCCTTTGAAAATTTTCCTCCCAAAAAATCCGCCCAAAGGTTGCGCAAGCTGGAAACGTTGAAACAGCGTTATGGCGGAGAGGAACAACACGCACCCACATTATTATTCTATGTGTCCCCACATCAAATCCGACAATTCCTTGAAGAAATTGCAGAGGTTTTTGGAGAGGAAATGCACGTGGTTCTTGGTCGGGAAATAACCAAAAAATTTGAGGAGTTTCTGGCTGGCCCGGTTACTAAAATCCGAGAGCATTACCGGGAACGCACACCTAAAGGGGAATTTGTTTTGATGTTACATCCCCAGAATAAACGGTAATGCTGCGACGCTGGCCCACCTTGGCTTGGCTCGCGCTATTTTCGCTGGCGTGGGCGTTGTGTTATCCCCCCTTTCCCCTTGGGCCATTGGCCCTTGTTGTTCTGGTCCCGACCTTTGCATTAACCCTTCGCCTCAACCTTAAGCAGGCCTTCTGGTACAACTTTCTCGCCGGCATTGTTTATAACGTTGTCATGTATTGGTGGATTTACAATGTGATGAAAGTGGGACCGGCGCTCATCATTGGTATGGGGCTCATTCTCCTCATCCTCTTTTTATCCTTCTTCAATGGACTGCTGGGCTGGTTGTTTCGCCTCCTGGCCTTCCACCGTTATGGCCTGTGGGCTTACCCTTTCCTGTGGGGAGGTCTTGAGGTGCTGCGCACACGCGGGGAAATGTCCTTTCCATGGAATGACATGGGATATACGCTCGGCAACCATCCTAGCCTTATTCAAGCAGCCTCCATGCTGGGAATTTTTGGACTTTCCATAGCAATCGTCGCATGTAATGTTTTGGCACTGGTTGCATTGCGCAGCCAGGGGCGAAGGCGATTATATATTGCCATGGCGGCCGCAGCGATACCGTTGGGGCTATCCGTGGAAGGATTTTTTTCTCTCTCCCGCCCGGATCCAACTGAACAAGGTCAGCTGGATATTAGCCTAGTGCAGCCTTCCATTCCGCAAACAAAGAAATGGGACGAGCATTATTTTCAGGCCGTAATGCAAAAAACCTGGGATGCCATGGATGGTCCGGATGGTGCATCGCTCATTCAAGGAAGTGATTTGGTTGTCCTCGCGGAAACGGCTGTGCCGGATTTTCTGCGAAGCCGCAGCGAGTTGTATGGAAAGTTTCAAAACAAGGCCCAACAAACCGGGGCAGATTTCCTGGTTGGTGCACTCGACTTCGCTCCCGATCCGAAACCCTATCATACCTACCTTTTTTACAATTCCGCCTTTTTATTTTCGGGTAAAAGCGCCAAAGACTCGGTACATCAATACTCAAAACTACGGCTTGTTCCTTTCAGCGAACGCCTGCCATTTGACGACGTCTTCCCGATCATCAACTATGTAAATTTAGGAGAAGGCGACTTCTCCTCTGGTCCGGATTATGCTGTATGGAAGCATGGCGTTCCCTACTCGCCCTCCATCTGCTATGAAATTATTTATCCTGACTTCGCGCGTGGTGCCCGGCGCAGAGGCGCCGAATTGCTGGTGAATATCACCAACGACGGTTGGTTTGGATTCAGCAACGCGCCTTTTCAACACGCCAATATCGCCCGCTTCCGCGCCATCGAGGTGGGTGCCCCCATTGCCCGCTGTTCCAATGCCGGTATAAGTATTTTCTATGACTATAAAGGTCGGATTCTGGGAAAAACGCGTTTACAGGAGCAAACAGTACTCCGAAAACGCATACCGATTATTTCGCGTAGCACTTGGTACTTGCGCCATGGCGATGCCGTAGAGGAAATTTTATTTTGGATGTTTCTGGCGGGAATGGCTGGGGCCATCACAATTGCGTGGCGGAAATCGCCTCAGCAATATCCGTAGCACGACGGAGAAAAGGTTTGGCCTCACCGGCCGCCTCAGCCACCAGAATTTTTTTACCGGATATGGATATGGCCACCCAGTAGCAGTAGTCTTTGTTGCCGACGGGAGCTGCCATTTTTAGGAGCGCGGCAGGTGTACCACCCATGACGCAATCGGTATCGGAAAGAATTCGATAGCCAGCCTGGCTCATCCTTGTTTTCATGGCCTGCCGCCAAAAAGGCAAATCTGCTTTGGGATTATTTTTCTCCGTTCGGACACTGAATAGCAATCCCTCCGGACTCACGGCCCGGAAATCAGCAGACGAAAAAAGGCTACCCGGATAACGGGCAAATTCACGTGGAGTCACAGCATGAGGGGCGCAACCTACCCATAAAAAAGCCGCCATACCCAATGCAACCCCGTATCGAATAGAAGCGGAAATGCACCGGCAATTTACGGACATCCTTTTACTCCTTCGCATAATGGAAATGATCCAAAAGAGTATGCAGATCCAGTCGGTTCAACCAAAGGAACCGCGACTGGCCAGTAGCTAACGGTGCAGTTCGATCCGGAAACCGAAAACTAACGGCCAAATGGGCATATTGCATACGGTCTTGCAACTTCAAAATGGTGTGTGAGGTTTCTTCCATTTCCTGTTGCAACTGGGTGATGGAATTCTGAATGAGAAAAATGGTGGAATCGCCGCTCACCTTGAGCATGGCATAGTAATCGTTCAGCGAGGCCCGCTTGGCTTTGAGGCGGGAAATCAATTCCAACCACGTCCCTTCCAGGGATTCAGTTTGCAGGTTACGGTCCATCACCAATCCGACTGTCGCCAAGCTGTCGATCCAAGCGTCTGCCTTGGCAATGGGCAATCGGAATTCCACCGACTCTTGAGTGCGATTAGAAAAGTAACCACCCATCGACTCAGTGCGTTGAATCAACTTTTCGGAAGCGCGCGCCGGCTCTTCAACTTGAAGCACGGCCGTAAACGTGAGCTCCAAACCACCCGGACGACCCAGCGTTGAATCAACTGGCGCCCCAACGGCCAAAAGCCCACACCATGCCAAGTCTAAAAGAGCGAATACCATGGTACCGGTCCTTTTTTTACGGCCGCCAGGATAGCCGCCAAATGTTGGGTTTGCTGTTCTTCGGTGGGAAAATACAATTCGACGATATTGAGATCATGATCCTGGGGATGCACGCCTACCCAATAAAAATAGGGTGTAGCGCCAAAGGATCGAAATTTGCAAAAACGAAATCCCCCAGTCTCCAAGGTGTCCGCGGCTTTGAATCCATCTTTGAGTCGAAGCCTAATCGCCTCACTCCAAAATCGAGCGTCCCCTATCGGTTTCACGCAAAGACTTGATCCCCAAAATTCAGCACCTTGTGACGCCGTAGCGCGCCAGGGTCGCTTATTGCTCGAGACCACCATTCCCTCGGGCGTAGCAAAGGATTGCGTTCGCCTTTCGGTGAAGCGTTTATCGTCAAATGGCCCAAGTCGATGGATCCATTGAAAATCCGCGATGTCGTTTTTTAGGTCTTGCCCATCTATCGCCGGGGTATGTTCCTGCATTTGCAAGTTAATGGTGGCGAAATTAGCCTGTCGGGATAGGGCGCGCTTGGTGGATTCCAAAACTTCCCGTTCCTCGCGCAATTGCTTTAGCTGCCCCAGTAACTGCAGTTTTTGCGAGTCGGTTCTGGCCTTTTGCACTAGCGCTTCCAAGCGTTCTAAAGTGGCGATGACCAATTGCAATCGCATATCGGCATCCTGGAACGCTTCGGTAATATCTTGTGCGGATTGACTGAAGGAAACCACCTCTCCCAGACGCATGATCCTTAGAAATAAACTGTCAAAATGAGCCGCAGGCACGCGCAAGGTTACATAAAATCCGGTTCGGCTTTCCAAATAACCACCAGCCTTATTAGTGATTTGAATTGCCGAATCCAAAGCCTTGTCCGGATCTGTGGAGCGCAATGTTGCTTCCCCCGTGTAGTACACCATGCGAAATGGAGCGGACTTCATTTTGGGAGGTGGAGCAGATCCATCGCGCGATGCACGAAATTCAGCCGAGGCTGGGGCTATTGCCATTTTAGCACTAGCCATTTCCATTTTAGCGCTGGGCATATAGTCGTTGGACAGGCTGCTCATTTTACCTGCAGCCGTTAGTCGACTCACGGTTCCGCGATCCGCGCCAGACCCATCGGTTGCTGGTCGTGCGGCGCAGCCCCAGATCACCACAGCAGCTAAAACATATCCAAACCAGGCGATCCAAAACCTGGGAAAAATCAATATGCGTGGCCATTCATTCATACGAACCATAATACCGTAACATACAAACTAGCATTATTGCGCATAAAGCCTTTAGATAACATTTAGATAACCTTTAGGATTCCTTAGCGACTTCCAAATTGAAGCCAGCGCGCACTTCCTTCCAATACCGGATCATTTTATCTTTAATGGCATCAGCCGAGGAGTCTTTAAGGGCTTCCAGGAGCGGACCTACCTCTACGAGCCGATTATGCCCTCCCCCACATTCCACCACTCCTACAGGGCCGCCTGAATAAATTAGGTTACAGAAGTTGAATGAGCAGCGCAAAAAATGTCGCCCCGATATGGCTACGTTTTCGGAAATAAACTCCCGATTTTGCACAATTTCCAATCCCGGCTCAGGCCGTAGGGAATTGTCATCAGGTATATGTGGCTGGTTTTCTGGACTGTCCATGCTGGCTCCTACTTAATAACTCGAGGGAAATCATGATTGCGTACCGCTTGGCAATAGTCACGCGCGCCTTGTAAGGCGGATTGACGTACATTGGCGAAAGCCTTTGCAAATGGAGGTGGCGTAACGGCGCCGATACCCAGAAAATCATGGAGAACCAGAACTTGACCATCCACGTTTGGGCCTGCGCCTATGCCAATGGTAGGAACCGGAATCATCCGGGTTACTTCGGCGGCAAGGGCTGCATCCATATGTTCCAGGACAATGGCTATGACTCCGGCCGCCACTAACTTTTCCGCGGCGTGCAAAAGCGATTCCCACTCTCCCTGTCCATGTCCAAATTGTTTAAAGGATTGCGCGGTTTGCGGCAATAGCCCCAGATGTCCGACCACGGGAATCCCATCCTGGACCAAGGCCTTCACGGAATCCAACTTCACACCTTCCAACTTTACTGAATGCGCTCCCAGCGCTAGAAAGCGACGCCCGTTACGAACCGCAAGCTCAGGAGTGCTGTCCGATCCAAAAGGCATATCCGCAAGAATATGCGTGCTTGAGGCGCCGCGAACCACAGCTGCCACAAAGATTGCCATTACGTCCATGGTTACTTCGCGAGTAGAAGGCAAGCCGAGCACCACATTGGCTAACGAATCACCAACTAAAATGACATCCACGCCGGCTTCTTCCAGAATGCCGGCAAAAGGGAAGTCATAGCCCGTGGCCATTACCATTGGCTCCTGTTTGAAACGGCCGAAGTCGGAAGAAGGAATCATGCCTTTAAATTTAGTTTAAGCTGTCGATTTAGGTTAAAACGCGCCAAGATATCGCCGGCACTTTCCACTTTAACATCTAATTTCAAAGCCCTTCCGAAAAACTGAAAAAGAGCTTCACGCCCTCCCGCATGCACCCGAATGTTTTTCAAAAGGAAGGTATCATCCTTGGAATCCGACTGGGTTGACTTTGACAGCTTTTCACCCGAGGATCCGAGTATCAATCCATGATGAAGAAAATGGGTCTCCGCAAATGTTTCCAATCCCAAACATTGGGCCAAATAGATCTGGGCCCCGGTAGAGGGCAACAAGTCGCTCCCGCGCACAACCCAATTTATACCCAAATTTGCATCATCCAGAGTAGAAGCCAATTGGTAAGAGGGCTCGCCATTGCGTTGCCAAAGAATAAAATCACCCATCGCTTCACCCGGTTTAAGAAATAGGGGGCCGTGAACTTTATCCTCTAGCTTAACCTGGGTACCTAAAGGCACATGCAGTCGCAGAACTGTCGTTTTATCAGAGCGTTGCAACCCTTTTCCAGACTGCCACGGGGATGCCATTTCCCGTGACAAGCCCGCCTTTTGGCAGGTGCCTGAGTATACCCCCGCACGACCCAAGACTTGGCTGGCACGTTTGACTTGCTCTCGGCTACACTGACACGCATATACAAGGGAATTGGAAGAGTCGTCCTTTTCAAGCAGCAACTTTAGCGCAACCCGATACGATTCACGTCGAAAACATTGCCGATGATGCGCGTGGAAGTCTGCGGAATCCGCAGGACCAGTATCCCAATCAAGGCCCAACCAGTTAAGGGAAGCGAATATATCCTCCAAGTACGCCTCGCGAAATCGAGCGGCATCCAAGTCATCAATGCGAAGATGAATGGAACCGCCTTGACTACGCGCGATCAACCAGGTCAATAAAAAGTTCCAGGCGTTTCCTATATGCAAAAACCCACTAGGTGTAGGTGCAAAACGGGTGCGTAGACCATTTTCAGATTTAAGGAGTGCCATCCGCCAACGCTTTTTCCAAAACTTGTAAAAACACCTTTGTGTCCTGAGCCCCGGATACAGCGTACTTCCGGTCGAATACGAAAAAAGGAACGCCATTCACACCAATATTCCTGGCCTCTTTCACATCTTGGCGAACGGCACCAGCAAAAGCATCGGTCGCTAAAACCTCCCTAATTTCCACTTCTGGTAAACCAACTTCAATGCCAAGTTGAAGCAATACTTTGTGATCGGCGATATTTTCACCCTCACTAAAATAGGCCTTGAAAAACCGTTCTTCCATGACATCTCCGAGGTGTTTGGTTTTTGCCAGTTGTACCAAACGATGCGCGTCAAAGGAGTTGGCAACTACGGCGTGGTCAAAATCATAATGTAACCCAAGCTCCTTGGCCGATGCCGTGAGCCCAGCATGCATCTGCCGGCTATACTCCAATGTCCAACCTTTGATTTCTGCGAGATACGTTGTAATGCTTTTTCCCGGTTCCGTCGGCATATCCGGATTCAATTGAAAACTTTTCCAGGTGATTTCCACCTGTTGTTTTCCAGAAAATTGATCCAACGCCGCCTCCAGTCTCCGTTTACCGATATAACAAAAGGGGCACATCATATCCGACCAAATTTCAATTTTCATACTTTAAATTCCTGCTCCATATTCCGGTACTGTGAGACCTCAATAATAAATCAAAAACTATCTACAAACGTATCAAAATACATCCTTCGATTTCTCTTTGGCATGGTCATTGTTCCCGAAGATCGAATTGGACTGGTCACCAAGCGTTTTGTGCTCTTTGGAAGTAATCGCGAGCTTCCGGATGGCCGAATTATCGCTACCAAGGGCGAGGCGGGCTTTCAAGGAAAGACTCTGGCACCGGGACTGTATTTTTGCAAATGGTTCTGGCAATACGATGTGACAATGGAAAAATTCACAGTGATTCCGGAAGGCAAAATCGGATTGATTCTGGCCAAAGATGGAGTAGGTATTCCAACCGGAAATATTTTGGGACAGCGTGTCGCTTGCGACAGTTTTCAGGATGCTGTAAAATTTTTGGAAAATCTCGGACAGCGCGGCAGGCAAACGGCTTACATTACCGCGGGCTCTTATCGCATCAATACCATGTTGTTCCAGGTTTCTTTAACTGACATGATTCGCATCCAAGAAAGCATGGTTGGAATTGTTACCACCCTCGACGGAATGCCTATCGAAGCGGGACAAATCGCCGGAAAGCTGGTCGATGTCCATAATAATTTCCAAGATTTCGACGCGTTCATTAAAAGAGGCGGCAATCGCGGTTTACAACCGCAAGTGATCCTTGCGGGTTCCTATAACCTGAATCCCTGGGCTATTCAAATGAAAGAAATCCCCATGACGGAAATCGCCATTGGTTTCGTAGGCGTGGTCATTTCGTACATCGGGCAGGATGGCCGTGATTTAACCGGACTCGATTTTAAGCATGGGAATATCGTCGAAAAGGGATGCAAAGGCGTTTGGCTCGAACCACTTGGTCCAGGCAAATATCCTATTAATCGTTATATCATGAAAGTTGAATTGGTGCCGACAACCAACCTGGTTCTAAATTGGGCTGCGGCTCGCAGCGAAGCCCACAATCTGGATAAGAACCTTTCGACGATTACGGTGCGGTCGAAAGATGGCTTTCCTTTTAATTTAGACGTAGCCCAAATTATCCATGTGCCCACTACTGAAGTGCCCAAAGTAATTGCCAGGTTTGGAAATATGGTAAATCTGGTATCCCAAGTTTTAGAGCCGACCATTGGAAATTACTTTCGCAATTCGGCGCAAGACAGCGATGTCATTGCCTTTTTAACCACGCGTAAAGAACGACAGGAATCTGCCAAAGCACATATTAAAAAGGTTCTAGACGAGTACAATGTAAATGCCGTGGACACGTTGATTGGCGATATCGTACCGCCGGAATCCTTAATGAAAACCTTGACGGACCGCAAAATTGCCGAGGAGCAAAAGGTCACTTACGAAACACAAAAGAAGGCACAAGAAACCCGCCAGGGAATGGAAAAAGAAACCGCCATTGCCGATATGCAAAAGGATATCGTCAAGGCGCAACAAAGCGTGGAAATTGCCGAACGTACCGCCAATGCTACGGTTAAAAAAGCAGAAGGCGATGCTACAGGAGTCAAGTTAGCCGTAGGTGCAGAAGCGGAAGCCATTAAGCTACGCGCTTTTGGTGAAGCCGAAGCGACAATGGCTAGGGCCAAGGCAGGTAGAGTGCTAGCTATCGGAAAATCCACTGCCGAAGCCTATGAACTGGCCGTTAATGCTCTGGGCGGTGAAAATTTTACCCGATTCAAAATAACCGAGGAACTCTCCAAGGGCCATATCAAATTAATTCCGGATATTTTGATTGGTGCAGGAAGCTCCGGAGGAAGTGGTTCCGCCATGGATGGCCTGCTTGGACTCAAATTGATGGAGTTGATGGATCCTAAAAAGAGCTCGGAGGCTAAAGGCGGTAAGCCCGCTTAAGTCGGAATTTAAATTACAACTCAAAAATCCTTTTTCCCGAGTCGTTGAAAAAATAAGGCCGTAGGCACTATGACCCACAACATCATGGCGCCTAATGCTGCAAAGATTCCAACTCCAGTCCCAAAAAATCGGCGGAAAACGGCCCCCGTGTAACCGAGTAGCACAGACGCATCCAATTGCATCAGAACCAGGATGCGTTCTAAATCGACGGGATTAAATAAAATGGCACCGATAGTAAACCGATCTAAGGGGTAGTCGGAAAAATAGGTCAAGACAAAAAGTAGCCCGCCATCGTATAGAAATACCAATACCAGCCAAACCATTAAACTGGTGGAAAAGCCGCGCAGACGGTCTTCCATAGACAGTGCGACAAGAAATGCGAGAGCAAGGAAACTGAGATGGAGTAAAATTCCACCTCCAAGGAATAAGCCCAGCATTTGTAAGTCAGTTGTGCTTCTAAAACCAGCCGCTAAAGTTGGAATGCCCAGACCCAAGCAGAAGGCGAGGCTCAAAGAAAGGGCCAATGCCAAACCTTGACCGGCCAGGATGGCCTTACGCCCCACTGGCTGAGCCAGCATCAGCTCTTGAAAACCGCGAGCCTGATAAAAGTAGAGTGTACCAAAAATGATGGCGCAAAGCGGCGCGAGAAATAAAACCAAGCTCAGCAGCGCGCCTAGCCCGGCTGAACTGGTTGGCGCATACTGCATAAGGCCGTACCCGGTAGCCAGATAAAAAAGGAAATACGCCAATATGAAACGGCTGCGGAACAAATCTTTAAGACAAAAGGAAAATATTGCATTCATAATTGGACGCCATTTCTTTTTTCCAAACCCGGTTCCAGCCTGGCCGCCACACTCCGTTCAAAAAGTGCGATATCACTGCCCATCCCGGGAATATCTTTGGCAACCGTCACATGCACAACTCCCTCCTTAAGGAAAGCCAGTTGGTCAGCCAGCTCCCAAAGATCGCCTAACAAATGTGTCGAAAGCAAAATACATTTACCACTTTTCTTTTCCGCTTTGAGCATGTCTACCAAATGGAGCCGAGAGGCTGGATCCAAACTGGCGGTGGGTTCATCCAAGACCAGCATCGGCGCATTGAAAGCCACAGCTAAAATCGCATTGACCTTCTGCTTCATACCTCCAGAAAGTGTTTTCCATTTCTGATCGAGAAAATTTTCCACGCCAAGCGCACCACCACGAAAAAAATCCGGTTTGACTTTTCTCACTTGAGCAACCAGTTGGGCGATTTCCCTAACGGTAAGATTTTCTGGAAAACTTGGAGTTTGCGGCATGTAACCGATATGTCTACGATACTGCGGTCCCGAACGAACATCTTCTCCGAGGACTTCGATCTTTCCTGATTTAAAAACATGCAAACCCAGCAGGCAACGCATGAAAGTGGACTTTCCACTCCCATTGGAACCGAGAATGGCAGTAACTGTTCCGGCTTGGGCTTCTAGACTGAATCCTTCCAAAACCTTTTTTTTGCCATAGCCTTTTTTCAAATCCTGGACCCTTAAGGGCAGTGCACTCATAAGCTCTTTCCATTGGTTTTGCCCTGCAGCATAATGGGCTGGGTATCCTCCAGAGTCGCCGGAGACAAGGTGGGAAACATTCTTTCCAAAATATTCAACAAAGTGATAAAATGACTACGCAGGAGAATCATGGCTTGAGGGTGATCCTGCATGATGGCGGGAAACAATTCTACAGGACGGTGCGGAATATCACCGATGCCATCGTGGTCCAAATCCCAACCTTGATAATGATCCCAAGTATTACCCGTAAAGCTGTTGGTGCTGGCGGGACTGGCGTTGTAGGCAACATCAAAAGTATTGTTCTCGAAACGATTCTGCGTAAAAACATTGGCATCGCAATCCGCAACTATGCGAAGGGCCCAACCATTGGCCTTAAATAGATTACCAGTCAAGTGGATGCGACTGCCGGCCTCCAAAAAAATTGCCACAGTATTCCGTTCAAATTGATTGTCTTCGATCCGACTTCCGGAAATCGATTTCAATAGCAAACCATAACTGGCCGCGCCCCAGTTTTTTTCAAAGCGGTTTCCGCGCATATCCACGTTATGCGAGTACATGACCGCCACACCCGATCCATTGTTGCGAAAAGTATTCCTGTGATAAGAATTTCCATTTGCATACATAAAGTGAAGGCCATACCGGACATTGCCTTCACAGGTATTATCCGTGACAATGCAATTCCCCGTGAACTCCAAATAAATTCCGTCCCGGTGCCCTTGGATGATATTGTTAATGATGGTGATGCTGTCGCTTTTCCAAAAATGCAGTCCATTGCCATTGGCCGTTTCCTTACCCCACAAACCTTCAAAGACATTATCCCTTATCGTAACCCGATGAACATGCGCTCCGTAAACTCCAAAGAAATCATGTTCAAAACGATTATTGGCGACAACCACATCACTGGCTTCCGTAATCCAAATTCCGCCGTGTTCCTTAAGATAATTCACGCCCACTCCTCGGAACTTTAACCCTCGGACCTCTACTCCATTTGCGTGAATATCCAAGATGGTTTCGCCGCCTTCTGCATCCAAAATCGGCCAATCCAAGCCTTGAATATAAACTTGCTTGCGTACCACAAGCCCCTTCTCCCTATATCGTCCAGGGGAAACCAGAATATGGTCACCGGCCTTGCTGGCCTGGAGCGCATCTGCCAAATGAGAAAAAGATTTTCCGAGACCTACCGTCAAAGTATCGGAGGCTAATACGCATCCAGGGATTAAGAGGAGCAGAGTACAGACGGCCGTCAGCCACTGTGATGGAAGTAAACGGGAAATCAAAGGTTTTGCAGTTCGGTCCATCCCAAGAGCGTTCCTCCCATGCGACCCTGAAAGGCCACGGCGGAATCTTTGGCCTGAAAGCTGGCTAAGGCCCCACCCATTGGACTGGCAATGTGTTCGTTCTTCAGAAACAGTGCCTGCTGGGCTAGGGTTAAA
>JAYSRH010000536.1:0-6198 GCA_043721115.1 Fibrobacteria bacterium
TCATTGGTCCGCAGGTTCAATACCTCAAAGGCGCAGTTTACTTCCGCGACGATATTCCCGTGCGTGATCTTCACTATCTTGGGGAGGGACGTGGTGCCCGAAGTGGGATAGTATCCCAATACAGTATTGGGAAAGTCGAGCAAGGGACTCGGTGAAATAGGTCTACCTTGGAATTCGATCAGAATGTCCTTCATTCTCGATTCACCCGACAGCAGCTTCGGCTTTTCGAAACCGATATCCTCGAAGACCTCGAAGATATCCGCGACCAGAATCTTTGCATGGAGTCGGTGGCGGGTGGACAGTTCCCGCACCCGGGGCAACTGCGCAAAGGATGTCAGGATATAGTCCGGCTTGCACAACCCCAGCAGGTGATCCAATTCCACGGGATTGGTTTTGGTGTCCAACGGAAAAATGATATTGGCGGTGTAAAAGGAGGCCATGGCCACCATATCCCATTCCACCCGGTTCTTGCATAGCGTCGCAATCACCTTTTGTTTTTCATCCTGCTCTTCCAGAAAACGGATCATGGCTTGGATATATCCCAAGTATTCCTGGAAATTCATGGTCCGGTATCCGGTGCCGACATCGAAGCGGATGGCTGGCCGGGTTCCATAGGTTTTCAGGTGTAGGTCCACAATTTCAGAGACATTGGAAATGGATTTATGGACTTTGAATGCGGTGGCTTCCGCCCGGCTTCTTAAATCGAACATGCTTTGACATCCCTTTCTTCATTCATTCTTAATTCGCCCAGGCTGAAGCCATGGGTGTCGGCCATTTCCAAGGTCCGATAGACCATTTCCGTTGAAAGCACTCCCTTTGAAAAGGAGTGGTTATGGCCATCGAAACCCAGCAAAAGCGTTTCCGCCAGGCAGCCATAGCTATTGCCTCCGCGCGGCATTCCCACGAACCGAATCCTGGATCCTTCCGGTAGTTTGGCCAAGCCACCATCGAAGGCCAAATGCTCTTCCCAGCCTTCCGGGGACAGGTTTCCGGGAACCGATGTACAACATACGATGGCCCCGGGCTTCACCCTTTCCGAGGTGATCAATTTATCGTCATGGGAATTCGTGGCAAGCACAACTATATCGGAATCTGCAATCGAATCCAGGCTGTCCGAATACCGGATTCGGGCAGTGGCGAAACCATCTCCTTCGCAACAAAAAGCGTCCTCGCATGCGGCTGAATAAACGGGACCAGGGGCCCCCACTTCCAATAAGGAATAGGCTTTGGCCAATAGAATGCCATAACCACACCCAGAATCCAGGACAGCGAAGATCTCCTTGCCGAGAGTCCCCATTGCGGAACCCTCAGCATCAATGCCTTCTGCCCTTTCCTTTCGGATTTGCCGGAAAATTTCCGTCAGACAATCCTTCTTTACGGACAAAAGCCTTTTGCCGCTGAGTTTGCGTCCGCTGCCGACTAGGGTTAGGCCGCCGACCCTAGGAGCCAGGAGCTGCGAGACGACTTGCCCAATATTTCCTCCCGCGCCGATTACACTTGTTTCGCAGGATTCAAATTGCAGGCCTTGCGAATCGGAGGCCTGGATCAGGCCCAGCAGGGTCAGTGCGGTGGTATATGCGTTTCCCGTCGTAATACACATTTCATAATCGTTGATGGTCAGGCCATTATTGGTAATGATGGATGTGTAGGCTCCAAGACCCACCATGCTTACTGGTATATTCTCGTCCCCCAATTCCTTGGCCAAAATAACGGCATCCTGAACCTTGTCACGCATTTCCTTCATAAGGTGAGGGGCTTTGGCTGCCGTGATATACTCGGGCAAATAAGGAACGAAGACCAAGCTATTTTCGATGACGAAATCATTTGAGGAAATGAAATCTTTTTTAACCTGGATAGGTTCCAGGAACCGGCTGATGGCATTCCACCAAATCGGAAATTGGTTTTCCTCGAAGGAATATTCACCAAAGGACGGGAAATAATATTCCTTCAGATTCTTGACATTGGTGGGATGGACGATGAAACCGGTCCGTGAATCGATATGCCGATGTTCATCCTGCACGGGCCATTTGGCCTCCAGGTGGATCGGATTGCTTCGTTCGGCGGCGGAAACGGGGCATTCCATCAAATGGGCGATGAGGCAGAACTCATTGTTACGACGGATTATCCTGAAGACTTCCCGAAGCCCGGCAATCAATGCCTCTATTTGTGATTCGGAAATAGCGACGGGAGGTTGAATTCTCAGAATGGACAGCCGGTTCTTTCCCGGATTGCCTTTGAGCATGGTCGTAAGCGGCGCAAGAATACGGATGCCATGGTACTCAAGCAAATAGCTTGCGATCAGGATCGAAAGAATCCCCTGCTTTCCGCTGGCGCGGAAGAAGGGTGATTGACTGCGGAGATCGGTAAGTTCCAACCCCAGAAGCAGGCCGTTTCCTCTGACCTCCTTGACCAATTCCGGGAATTCCTTTCCCAATTGAATCAGCTTTTCCTTCAGGAATATGCCCTTTGATTCCACCTCGCGAAGCAGCTTTCCATCCTGGCGGCCCAGGATCTCAAGGAATTTCAAGGCAATGGTCGCGGAAAAATCATCCTCCCCGAAAGTGGAGGTATGCAAGATCCCGAAATCCTGATCATATATGTTTTCCCGTATCAGGGTCGCGCCAATTTTCACCAATCCTCCACCCAGCGCTTTACTCAGGGTTATGTATTCGGGGCAAATCGCTTTGAGGGGCGTTCGCGCATAGCTGTATACATGTCCAAGTCGGCCGCAACCGGTCTGGATTTCATCAATGAGATAGGGCACCCCCAGTCGGGGATGTTGGTCCGCTAGATATTCCAGGGTGGCGATCGGGATGGGCCTGATACCGCCTTCACCCTGTACCGTTTCCAGGATGAGGCCAATAATCCGTGTAAGCTTGATGGGCCGCAATTCAACTTTTCCCGCATCCAGGCTGGGATAAAGGAAAGTGCAAATATCCTCGGAAACGATTTCCGGAATCCGTTCCGGCTCAAGTGGGTCAACGAAAATCGACCTAAGCGCCGACAAGCCTTCGTACCCTTCGCGATAGGATTTATTGAATGTCATTTTCAAGGAGGATGTGGTCTTTCCATGGAAAGATCCCTTGAAGGCGATGATGGCGGGATGATTTTGAAACTCTTCAAGTTGCGCCAGATTGTATTCATCCAGGTCGTCCCGGAAATCGACCAGGGTTTTCCCGCCCGGCAGGGGTAAATCTGATTTTTCCGATTCCATTTTATAAAAGAAGTCATTCAATACTCGCGTCAGCCGTTCATATTCAATTCTGATTTTATCGAAGTGGACCTTATAGGCATGCTTGATGGCCGCTTCCACGCTTTCCGTACCCGAATTCGAAAAATTGACACAGTAGTCGGCGTCACCGGGAGTAAGTTCTGAAAGAGTCCGCGCCAGTTTCGCGCATTCCGGATGGATGGAAACCTGGGAATGCACCACCGAAGCCTTTTCGATTCTCTCCATGGCGGCAGCACAAATCTCGGGATGGTTATGACCCAATAGAAGCGCCCCGAAACCACCGATGAAGTCCACCACTTCCTTGCCTTCGGACGTGACCAGGATGCATCCACGTCCGCTGGAATATTCTTTGTCCAATTTTAAGCTGCTGAGTAGCTCGGCCAGCTTCGGTTTGCAAAATTTCCGGTAATCACTAAAAGTATGCGTGAGCATTCGTAAAATTCTCCCCATTTAAATAGCTTGGGTTTCTGGTGTTTAGACGGCTCAGGTACTTTTTAAGTTACACCAAACATTATTGGACCTGAAATTTTCAGCTTGTCATCCGAACGTCGTCTGCTCCATCTTGGAAGGCTATGGCGGTAACATACACGTTCAAAGCAAAAGCAAACCTTCCACGGAAACTCATGAACTAATTTTTACTCTGGAGCTGCCGCTCTCTCAAATCAACCGTACTAGCGCGCCTGATTTGAGTCGAGGATTTTTCAATCGCCGCAATTTTCAATCTCAAATCACTTCCCCATCCCAGGCCAAATAAAACTTCCGCCACCAGAAATAAGGGCGCCGTGAAAACGGATGGAAAAAAATTATCCATCAACGCCGGGCGCTTTCCTTCCAGCGCATGGCCCAGTAATTGGAGCCCCCACCCTAGAATAAATGTAGTGGTAAATACAAGAAAGGAGTCTCGAAAGGGAAAGCGGGAGATCCATTCAGCAAAAACTGCCACAGGGAAAATGACCAAAGCCATCATAACTGCGAGGGTTTTTTCCAACCGAACATAATACGCTAAAGTGGAAAGGACAAAAAGCATTGCAAAGCTAATCCGCACTCCAGCGAGGGGAATGGACAGCCAACCCATGGGGATTAAGATGGAAAACGTAACCAAAGGCACGCCGAAAAAATGTGTTGCCTTACAACCTGCTGAACGATGGTAGGATTGGTAGAAGGCCATTTGTTCCGCTATTTTTATCATACTGATCTACGAGGTTGAGACGATCCAAAAGTTAATCCGGTAACCTTGATGGCTTTTATTTCTTTTTGGAACCGAAACGCGCTTTTGATCTATTTGATTTATGAGTTTCAGCGCCAGTGGGTTTTACAGAAGCCTTTGTCGGGGCAAAAATGGCTTTGCCTTCCGTCGAAAGTGAGAGTTTCCAATCCGAAGTAACCAGGGGTTTTCCAGGTGTGGGTGAGCTCCCTCGTCCTTCAATTTTAAGGAGCGGAAGACCTTGTGCCGAAAAGTCCAAGGCATATCGCGCGATTTGCCCTTCACCCAAACCTAGGGGACGAATTTCTGGATCCATCCATGTGCGGCGAAAAAATTGTGGAAAACTAACGGGACCTTCGGAAACTGCCTTCAGCATTCCTTTTTCCAGAGCATTCAGCCCACCGTTCGGAGCCGGTCGTCGACCCAGTTGGCATCGAAGGCCCCGCTGCAACAACGGCCACGCGACAAAGCCCTTACTGGCCTGTGCCCAAGTGAGCAGGGATTCCCAACCTTTAGTGGAAGAGAGGGAATGGGCTTGCCATACTTTTTTTGACAACGTTACGATTGCTGGATCAAGCGGTGTTCTAGCAGCATAGAGTCGATCCATGGAACTGGCAAGCCGGATGCTCAATGGCTTTTCCGGACAAATGACAAAGGTCCGGCCACGGCGCAGGAGCGGAGCTGGAAGGTGTGCGATCAAATAGATGAGATTGATTTGACAGAAGAAATCTTCCTCAAACCAAAATGTGACTTCGGAATCCGTTTCAGCAGCTCGATTTAACGTTTTAAAAAATCTCTGAATACCAGATAAGTAGGACTTGGGATCGATGCCAAAACTATTTTTGAGATAAACGGAACGGCCCTTCCAATCCAGTCCTCCCTTTTTAACCTCTGGAGTGGGACCCTCCATCAGCATTTCCTTCCAAACCAAAAAATCGCCTTTAACCGTCGATTCTTTGAGCAGAGCCAGAGTGGAATCGCCATTTAGAACATGCAGCATGATGCTGCTATTATAATGCTTCCTAAACCTTCATGCCAGTGTTCGCAACAATTTTGCCCGCAGTTCCCGGTACCGACTGGAGAAGAACGGACTGCCCATGGAATCACGATGATCAAAACCAAAGGCCCGAGCGCTGACAGCAACAATAGGCGGGGCCTGTACGCGCTTGGCCACTGCCATTCCGTTATAGAGTTCCCACCATTTTTCCAAATCCAAAATGAATGCCTTTGCATCCGGAAACAAATCCTGGGCATCAACGCCCTCGCAGGCCAGATTTTGATTTAACGTGCCCGCCGCATACCATTCCAGAATTTCTTCAGGTGTGACACGGTTCCAGCGTTGCACCCAGGAATGAAAGAGGCGATCATGATAGGGATAAATGAGGGGATCCCCTTTTCCCTCCTCAACGGCCTGATTGGCGCTAAGTTCGGCGCTGGGAATAACGGTAAAGCACCCTTCCGGAATGGCCGCGTATTTAAAAACTTGCTCATTGAGATATCGGCCCAAGGCATAGACCTCGCTTTTCCAAAGATCCCCGAGCAGAGCTAAATATCCGCCCAAATCCCCGTAGAGGGTAGTATAGCCCACCGTTATTTCCGCCTTGTTGGCATTGCAGGTGAAAACACCTCCAAAGGCGGCCGCCACAGCCGGTAAAATCCGCCCGCCACGATCCCGGGACTGAATATTTTCCAACCCCAATCCTTGCAGCGCTAATGTCGACTGGAGTGTACCCTCCCGAGAGCGAATTTCGAGACCGTGAAT
>JAYSRH010000537.1:0-17791 GCA_043721115.1 Fibrobacteria bacterium
TCACCAGCCTCCTTTGTTGAAATCGGAAAAAACATTCTAAAGATGATCATAGTGGGCCTTATGGCCTATCAAGTATTTGCCAAGCATTATGCGGAGTATCTTGAGCTTGCCGATATGAGTCTGGGTCAATTTTGCCATTTGCTTTTTTCCATCAGCCTCGAAGTCATCATAAAGTCCACGATCCTTCTTTTGATTTTAGGCATTGCCGATTTGATCTACCAGAAAAGAAAACTTTACAATGAACTGAAAATGTCCAAGCAAGAAATTAAAGACGAATCTCGGCAATCGGAAGGCGACCCCGCCATCAAGGGCAAGATTAAGGCTATGCGCCTGCAAATGCACCGCAACCTGATGATGAAAGAGCTTCCCAAGGCTACAGTGGTCATCACCAATCCCACGTTTCTAGCTATAGCGGTGCGCTATGAACAAGGCGTCGACGTCGCTCCCGTAGTCGTAGCCAAAGGCAAGCGACTCAACGCGGAAAGAATTAGGGACGTTGCCAAGAAAAATGGAATTCCCATTGTTGAGGATAAACCATTGGCCCGTAGTCTTTTTGATGTTGCCGAGGTGGGAGAAGAAATCCCTCAGGAATTCTTTGCCGCTGTTGCGGAAATTTTGGCCTATGTTTACAGTCTAAAGGGTCAGACTGCACTCTAGGACCCCGTCCCATCTTTTTCCAATAACTGCCCAAAACAAACCGGATTAAGGATTACGTAAAGCTTTAATCCCTGCTTTTCGGTTTCACCCAGTAATAAAAACCTCAAATCCTCAAGCTTTATTGAAACGGCCCAGTGTTTGCTTTAAGCGTTCCAGCAACCCGATCTTATAGGTATCGGCTGTTTGCAGAAAGAACTTTAATCATGGCGGCACTGGCCCAATCGAAGAAAATTGGCGGTTCACTGGTTCAAAATAAGGACCTGATGATAGCATTTGTCCTCATTGGCGTTATTGCCATGATGATCATCCCGCTTCCGCCCTTTTTGCTGGATATTTTCCTGACCTTGATGATCTCGCTTGCCATCATCATAATGCTTATCTCCCTCTATATTGAAAACGTGCTTGATTTCTCCGTTTTCCCAGGAATGCTGCTGATCATCACCCTGTTCCGACTGGGTTTGAACGTAGCCACCACTCGCCTTATTTTAACGGAAGGCGAAGCCGGCAGCGTTATTCATACCTTTGGCACCTTTGTCACCAAAGGCAACATGGTGGTTGGTTCAATTATTTTCATCATCCTCGTTATCATCCAGTTCGTTGTCATCACCAAAGGCGCCGGACGCATTGCAGAAGTGGCGGCCCGCTTCACTTTGGATGCCATGCCCGGTAAGCAAATGGCCGTCGATGCCGATTTGAATGCCGGCATCATCACTGAAAGCGAGGCCAAAGACCGGCGCAGAAATATCGGACGAGAAGCAGATTTCTACGGGGCCATGGACGGCGCCAGCAAATTCGTACGCGGCGACGCCGTGGCCGGCATCATCATTACCGTTATCAACATCATAGGCGGTTTTATTGTCGGCATGACCATGCTGGATATGTCCTTTCAAGATTCCCTAAAAAGGTTCACGCTTCTGACCATCGGTGATGGTCTTGTCACCCAAATGCCGGCACTAATGATATCCACTGCATCCGGCATCATAGTGGCGCGCGCCGCGTCCAAGCAAAACCTCGGCGACGAAGTAATGGCACAACTGACCCAGAATACCAAATCCCTTTTTACCGCCTCCGGATTCATGTGCGTAACGGCGCTTATTCCCGGTATGCCCACCATTCCTTTTTTATTACTTGCCATAGCTGTAGGCTCATTGGGCTTGGCCGTCAAACGAGGCAAGGCCGCTAAGAAGGTTGCCATTGCCGACCAGGAGGCTGCCCAAAAAACCGAGAAGGAAGAAACCGCCAATCCAGACAAAATCGAGTCTTATCTTCAAGTCGATCAAATGGAATTGGAAATCGGTTATGGTCTGATTTCTCTTGTGGATGTTAATCAAGGCGGTGACCTTCTGGAACGCATCACCATGCTACGTCGCCAATGCGCCACAGAGATTGGCCTGATTGTTCCACCTATTCGTATCAGAGACAACATCCAACTCAAAGCCAATCAGTATGTAGTCAAAATCAAGGGCCTTGAAGTGGGCCAGGGCGAACTCATGACCGGATGTTTTCTGGCCATGGACCCGGGAGGAACAAGCCAGAAAATCCAAGGCATCCCTACCGTTGAACCCGCCTTTGGACTCCCGGCGATTTGGATTACACATTCCCAAAAGGAAGCCGCAGATATTGCCGGATACACAGTAGTGGAGCTACCCGCTGTCATCGCCACCCATTTAACCGAACTCATCCGCAATCATGCCGGTGAAATCCTTACCCGCCAAGATGTGAAAGCCTTGATTGACAATATGAAGGCTTCCAACTCTACGGTAGTCGAGGAACTGGTTCCGGGACTTTTGGGTGTAGGCGAAATCCAAAAGGTCTTGATCAACTTGCTGAATGAAAAAATATCCATTCGCGATATGGGATCGTTGCTGGAAGCGCTGGCCAATGCTGCCAAGCTCTCTAAATCGGAAGCCTATTTGACGGAACAATGCCGCCAATCCCTCTCGCGGCAAATCTGTAAAGTCTACAAGGACAGCACCGGCTGTATCCACGTGATCAGTTTGGAACCTAAGCTGGAGCAGTTGTTGGAGGCCTCGGTTCAAAATACGGAACGGGGACCCCGCCTTGTTATCAGACCGGAATTGGTTGGACGCTTGGTAGGCAGGCTTTCCGCCTTAGTCGAACGCATGGTGGCCCAGAACATGCAGCCGGTGCTGCTTTGCTCACCGGGTATCCGATATCAGTTGCGCAAAATTCTGGAAGGCTCCTTCCCCAATCTAACCCTTCTCTCTTATAGCGAAATCGCGCATGGCGTCAATGTCAAAGCGACCGGAACCGTTGTACTTAATGAAAATGAAAGTGGTGCCCAATGAAGATGAAGACCTACCAAGCGGATACGATGCAGGAAGCCCTTTCCATGGTGAAAGACGAAATGGGTCCGGATGCCGTCATTCTCAAATCACGTCGTGCCACGCGTAAAGTCGGTGGGAAAATGCAGTCCTGCTTTGAGGTTACGGCTGCACAAGAAGAGACTTTAGCTGTTCGTTCCTCTTCCCCAGGCATGACTGCCCTTGGTAAAGCCGCCATGGGTCTTGCGACGAGCCGTGGCGAGTCTGCCAGACCTCCAGCCTCAACCACACCGGGCGTATACGATTGGAAAGGCTCCCTACGCCGCGTAGATGAAGAGGGAAATCCAAAAAATACGCGCAGCCCATCGACTCAAGGGCCCGTGTCTTACCCGCCAAACAGTTCCGGCAGTTTGATAGAATTATTGCGTAGTGAGATACGCGAGATGAAAGACAGTGTAAACAATCCCGCTCAGGAAATGAAGAATCTGAAAGCCGAGATCAAGGCCATGATGGAGTCTGCCACAGCATTGACCGCCTCAAAAGCGGCACTATCCAAATCGCGAAACCAGCCTGAATCCATTCTGACATTTTCCTCCCACATTGATAACCAAAACCTTAAAGCTTCCCTTTTGGAAATGGAAATTGAACCGGAATTGGTCGACGAGCTACTGCACGCTTCAGCCATTACCAATCAGGGGCGCATGGCAAACCCGGCCTTTGGTGCAACCGACCGAGAAGCTCTGGAAATGGAAAACATTTCAAAGTGCATGGCAGATCGGTTGCGCGTCACGGGAGGCATCCATTTGCAGCCGGGACGACCAACTACCGTAGCCTTGGTCGGCCCTACCGGTGTGGGCAAAACCACCACCTTGGCCAAACTTGCTGCATTGGCGAAAATGCAGCAAGGCAAAAAAGTCGGAATTATTTCGGCGGATAGTTTTCGCATGGGTGCCAATGAACAACTGGAGCTCTTTGGCAGAACGGCGAATATTCCCGTACGACCAGTTTTTTCTCCCGCAGATGTTATTCAAGCACAACGTGAATTCGCGGACCGAGATCTTATTCTGGTGGACACTGCAGGTCGCAGTCACACGCATTTGGAAATGTGGCGCGAATTACAAAGCCTATTGCGCTGCCTGCACCCGGACGAAGTGCATCTCGTATTGAGCGGTCCCACCCGAATGCGTGAATTGCGACACCAATATGGACTGTACCGTGATTTGGGAGCAACGAGCCTTATTTTCACCAAGCTCGACGAATGCATCACCCTCGGTTGCCTGTACAATTTGGCTCGACGTGCGGAAGCGCCCCTATCCTATCTATGCAATGGCCAGATCATACCAGACCATATTCTTTTGGCCAAACAGACTAGCCTGGCCGCCACCATCATGGACACGGTTAAAACCGCTCAAATTGCACCCACCGGCCGGTAAGTAGGAATGCCCAGAATTCATGAATTTCCCCAAAAATGGGTGGAAGACCATCCCCAAAACCAGTTACCGCCACAATCATCTAGTAGGTATCATGACAAACCCTTGTCAAATTCCTCATTCAGGGTCAATAATTAAGCTGTACGCGAAATTGGAGGTGCTTTAATGGATGCCCTGTCGATAGCCAAAGCGATTACCAAGGCTGTCTTGGTCACTTTAGTATTGGCCGTTTTCTCGTTTTCGCTTTTGCTGGCACCGGAAATAAATGGCGCCACGTTGACATTCGCACTCGTCAAAGGCTTTCTGACATGGGTGTTCGGTTGGATTTTTATTCTCATTTTAATGGATACCCTGGTGAAATCCATTGCCTCTTCAGCCTTGGAAGCCAGAGCCTCAAGGGAAGACGGGGGATTTGTGTATCATTTTCTCAAACCCGATTCCATGGAAGTGGATGATGAAGGCAACCGAGTGTTAAAACGGACGAAGGCACCGGCATGATTCCATCATATAATAGCGCGTCGATGTGCGCAGATGGGATTGTCAAGTGGCCCTAGCGAACATGGAAGTGCTCTGGTCGGAATTCAAGGCCACCGGCAGTAAGGCTTGCAAAGATAAATTGCTGGTGGAATACGCCGGACTGGTTAAGTACATCGCCCAGCGCGTGGGTATGAATCTCCCCGCTTCCGTTGAATACGACGACCTAGTGGGTGCCGGCATCATGGGATTGATCAAAGCGGTTGAACTTTTCGAGCCGGAACGCGGATTGAAATTCGAGACTTTTGCCACCCATAAGATTCGCGGCGCTATCCTGGATGAACTTCGCGCTCTTGATTGGGTTCCCCGTTCCGTTCGTCAAAAATCGCGGCTGCTACAAAAGACCTATGCCAAATTGGAAAACCAATTGGGCCGCATGCCCTATGACGATGAGGTTGCAAGTCATCTCAACTTATCTCCCACTGAATTTGAAGAAATGCTCAGCGATGTCGCTCCAGCCACTATTTTATCCTTGGAAGAAGCGCTTCCCGAGCGTGGCGACGAACATAAATCCTTAAGCCTAATAGACACCATTGAAGATCCTCAAGGTACGAATCCCTTGAAGGAGCTTGGATACCAAGAAGTAAAAAGGATTCTGAAAGAAACCATCGCTCAGCTGCCGGAAAAAGAAAAATTAGTGGTGGCGCTCTATCATTATGAAGAATTGACATTGAAGGAAATCGGTGAAGTATTAAACCTGACAGAATCGCGAGTTTCCCAAATCCATTCCAAAGCCATGCTTAAACTCAAAGCTAAACTCATCCAAAAAATCAATGCCTAAAGCCGGCATTCCCGGATCTGCTCACTCCACTCCCATGAAAATTTAGCGAATACCGGATCCATGTCTCAAGATCAGACCAAACGCATCCGTCGGATCACCGACTCCATCATCTCGCTGCCGACCTTGCCAACCGTCATCGCCAAAATGCTGGAATTGGTGGACAATCCAAAAACGTCGGCAAGCTCCCTTTCCAACCTGGTCATGCGCGATCAGGTGTTAACCGCCAAAATTTTGAAAATGGCGAACTCGTCTTTCTATGCCTTCCCTCGTCAAATAGCCACGGTAAAGCTGGCTCTGGTGGTTTTAGGATTTGAAAACGTAAAAGAAATGGCCTTGAGTCTTTCCGTGCTCAATACTTTTAAAGGAGAGAACGGCAGACATTTTGACAGCACTCTTTTTTGGCAGCATTCCATTGCCGTTGGGGCCGCGACCCGTATGCTCGCACGCGAAACGTGCTATCGCTTGGCGGGTGAAGCCTTTGTAGCAGGCTTGTTGCATGATATTGGCAAAGTGGTATTGAACCAATATTTGCCGACTGAGTTCTCAAAAATTCAATCCATGATTTTTGACGACGGCATTTCCACTGAAGAGGCGGAGATGACCGTATTGGGTGTTACCCATGCTGAAGTCGGTTCCTGGCTGGCCGAACGTTGGAACCTCCCTATTATTCTAGTCGAAGCTATCCGATACCACATGCATCCTGAGCTTTGCCCTCGCGCTCCTGAACTGCCCTTACTCGTTTATCTTTCGGACTATCTGGCAACCAAGTGTAATTTGGGACAAAGCGGTTCGCGCAGTGTCGAAAAAATATCCGAATCCGCTCTGGAAATGGCCAGGAAAAATTTGTCACTGAGCCCGGAAACTCTGGAAGCCTTTCAATCCGGCCTGTATGCGGAATACGACAAAGCCAGCAGTTTCATGATAGAGGCAAATTGACCCGCCCGGAAAAAGATTTAGCGCACCTTAAGGCCAGCCTGGCTGAAGTACAATTGGAAAAAGATCAGTACAAATCGTCCCTGTTCGAACTTCAAAAAATCCTCGACCTATGCCGGGTCATCTCCAGCTCCCAAGATCTTAAGGATATTCTGCACCATCTCCTTTTTTTACTCAGCGAAATTATTCCGTCCCGTGGATGCGCTGTATTCGTAGGCGGAACGGGAAATAGCTCATTGGAAATATCCATCGCAAGCGCCCCCATATTAACCAGCAATTTTACTCCTGCCCTTAGGCAAATTTTGATGCAACATTTCGAAGAAGGCATAATCCGCTGGATTTTAAATGAACGTCGAGTCTGTTTGATTCCCAGCTTCGAGGACAGCACCCCTGGCCCAGGATCACAAGGTGACTTTGCCGTTATTCCATTAAACGATAATGACAAAAATTACGGATTTATTTGGATCGCTTGCACAATAAAACAGGAAGAGCTTACATCGGATACATCCAAACTCATTTGGGTGCTTTCGAGCCATGCCTCTATCGCCATTTTAAATTGCCTACACCGGCAAAGCATGGAACAGCAAATCAATGAACTTAAACTCTTAAGCTCAATCAACGGCCTAAAGAGTCAAGCCTTGCGCCAGGGTGGACTGGCTACCTTCCTCAAAGAATTCCATAGGTTCCTCCTTCAAGAGTTGAAGCTCAATCACGGTTACTTGATCCTGGGCGATAAGGAAGTATCTGAAAATCCTGTTCCCCTTCCAGACCTGAATGAAGCGCCTTTTCTGCAACATGCCGAACCCCGGAAACTTTTTCGTCTTGCGGATAAAGAAATGGCGCACATGGAAATCGGCGAGTATTTTCATTCTGCCTACCCACAAGTCGCCAAAGCATTCGGATGTTTTGGCTTAGCCCTTTTATCCTTGTCACCACCAGATGGACAATCGGCTTATTTGTTTATTGTACTGAATGATGAGGACTTGCAACGGCTCCCATTGCTCCATAATTTATTGTTGGCCGCCGCGTCCCAGGCCCGGATGATGGCTGAAAACATTGATCTGTACGATTCACTACTCACTGCCAACCGAAACCTAACCGCCTTACAATGGCAGTTGGTAAATACCGGAAAAATGGCGGCCCTGGGGCAACTCGCAGGCGGTGTCGCCCATGAAATCAACAATCCCTTACAAATTATGCTTGGCCGCATTCAGATGATCCAATTGATGTCCCAGGAGGATAAAGGCATAGTAGACCTGTCCGTTGCAACCAAGGATAAGGTGAAAGATGAACTCAATCTGGTTACCGAAGAGATTCTGAGGATACGGGATATCGTTCGGAATTTACTCGACTTTTCCCGCCAGGGCTCGAAAGAAACCGCCTTCACCATGGTTTCCGTCAATGATACCGTGAAAGAAGTCGTGGCCTTATTGCACCATCAATTCATTTCCAGCCATGTGAACGTTAATTTGAATTTGGCATTGGAAAACCATTTGGTGCTGGGAAACAAAAATCAACTCAAACAGGTTTTCATGAACCTGATGATAAATGCCGTGCACGCGATGGAGAGAGAACCGCGTAAACTCTCCATCGACACAAGACAAAATGGTGATAAAGTAGAGACCCTAGTCCGAGATACCGGAATGGGTATTCCCCAGGAACATTTGCAGCGTATTTTCGAACCATTTTATACCACCAAAACAAAAGGCACTGGTCTTGGCCTGTCCATCAGCTATGGCTTAATCAAGGAGCATAAAGGCAGCATTGAAGTGGAAAGTCAAGAAGGCCAAGGAACCGTTTTCATCATTCAGCTCCCCAAACTATCACAGGAGGGGATAGGCTATAATTTGATTGTGGGATAAAATGGAACAAAAACAGCCAAAACCGACACCCTTCTAGCTATAAATAACTGGTTTCCCCAGCCAACGATTAGGTAGAATAATCGGAGTATGACATTCGTGCATGACTTGAGCGTCCTAACTGGAACGGGGGAAAGAGTTTTTTTCCTTTCTGCGGCAGTTGGTGCTTTATTTGGATGCCTGGTTGGAGGAATGGCAACACTCTTTGTGACTTACTTTTTTGCCCGAAGATTGTTCAAGTCCAAAATCCTGGATCAGGCTCGACAGGAAATCTCAATTCCACTTTCCGCTTATAGGGAATGGCTGACCATGGTAGCAGGTGAGTTTGCCCTTTGGAATACCGAACTATTACCCGCCTACCTTTCTGAATCCGCGCAGGATCAATTTGAACTGAATCGTATGCGTAAATTATATGTGGACCCTCGCAACACACTTTGGCTCGCTAAACTTGAAGAATATGACACCATGCTGGCCAAGTTTAATCCTAGTATCAAGAGCATGTGGACTCAGCAACAGGAAATCAACGATCGGTTTTCCCACGTATTCATCAACCTGGAAAAGAACCCTCCAGAAGCCGTCAAAGCAGGCAAGCGGCTGGAAACATTGGCCTTTGAACAAGGGCAACTAGTGTCTGATTTTCTTTATCACCTCCAGTACGAATGTTTGCGGTCGGTAGCAACGTCCAGGCCCAGTATGCCGAATGTCCTCATAAAGCCTCGGATTATCCGCACCGGAATCGGAAAAATCCGTATCATCTCGCCAAAACTTTAGGATGTTAAGGCCATTCAAAAAAGAAGGAAAATGGGGCTTTTGCGACGAGCATAACCATCCCGTCATTACTCCGCAGTATGATTTGGCTTCCCGCTATGCGCAAGGCTTTGCAGCCGTGGCCGTGCTCGGCCCAGGGATCAAGGCCTGGGGCTACTTAAATGAAAATGGAGAAATGGCCATCACGCCTCGGTTTGCGGAGGCGATGGATTTTTCCGAGGACTTGGCAGCCGTAAAAACCGTTGCGGGTGCAACAGAGTCCGGTCAACGAGGCCGTTGGGGTTATATCGATAAATCCGGTGAGCTGATCATTGCGTCTCAATTTGAAAAAGTAGGTGAATTTTCCGAGGGCTTGGCGGTAATGTGGATGGACGGGAAAGCTGGATTTCTCGACCGTACCGGTAAGGTTACCATCGAACCACAATACGCTCACGCCGATGGATTTCGGGAAGGATTCGCACGTATACGTTTGGCGGATGGTCAGTGGGCCCATGTCGATAAACAGGGCGTGGTAAAAGCATCAAAAGGCCATAACGATCTGGATTCTTTTTCCGAAGGTCTCGCAGCATATAAGTCCACACAACTGGCGCCGTGGGGTTATCTCGATATCGAAGGCCGCATTCGGATTTCACCAAGCTTCGACAAGGCGTTCCGATTTAAAGAAGATCGCGCCCGAGTCCTAGTGGGCCGATACCCGCATGGAAAATTTGGTTTCATTGACAAAGAAGGCCAATTCATCGTCAAACCTCAATACGATGAGGCCGAGGATTATACACAGGGCATAACTAGAGTGAAATTCATGGGCGGAGAATGGCGACATCTGGATTCCAACGGCGTCATGCTTATTCCTGAAGGACACAGAGACAACTTGCTGTTTTCCGAAGGACGCGCCAGGACCCTGGTAGATGGCCGCTGGGGATATGTGGATCGCTCTTACTTATTTTGCATTCCCGCCCAATTCGAAGAAGCGGGACATTTTTACCATGGGATGGCGGCTGTAAAAATTGAAACGACCGATAAACGGGTTCGCTGGGGATATATCGATCCGCAAGGAGCTTTTGCTATTCCAGCCCGATTCTTAATGGCGGGCTCATTCAATGAAGACCTTGCCGCAGTAAGGGTTCCGGCTTGGTTTGGCCTAACAACCAAATGGGGATATATTGATCGCACCGGAAGCTTTGTCATTAAACCGGCCTTTGATTTTGCCTATCCCTTTGCGGAAGGCTTTGCCCGCATCAATATGGGTGGGAGACAAAGTCGCATTGGTGGAGTAGTAGGAGGACATTGGGGGTTTATCGATAAAACAGGCAAGTATATGATCCGACCGCAATTTGAGTATGTATCTTGGTTCGCGGAAAATCTGGCGGTTGTCCGGGTGGGAGCAAAATGGGGTTATCTCGATAACGTCGGAGTCATAGCCATCAAACCGCAATTCGACGAAGCCTACAATTTCTATAAGGGCCTCGCAAGAGTTCGCATCGGTGAAACCTGGTTCTATGTCGATTCCAAAGGGCATAAAGCGCATTTGGAATAAACCAGCGGCCCGGGTTTGTATGAAGGGTCACGATAAAATAAAATATGCTATATAACGATGAAACCTCAGCCTGGGGAAAAGGCGCCGTGCGTTTGATTACTGTAACTCGTGGCCTGGAATTGGATGTCATGCACACCGGCTCGGCCTGCCTGGTAGATGCCCGAGGTGACATTCTTTGGTCCTTGGGCGATGTAGAAATGCGCGCCTTTCTCCGATCCTCAGGTAAGCCCCTGCAAGCCTTGTCAGTGCTAACCACTGGTGCCGCTACAGCCTTTGGATTGACCGAGCAAGAGGTGGCAATTATATGCGGTTCCCATGCCGGCGGGCCTGAACAAATCGCCCAAGTGGACGGCATTTTGGCCAAATGTGGCTTGTCCAAAGATGCACTGGCTTGCGGAGACGGTTTGGCGGATATGTGCTCAGGTAAACATGCAGGCATGCTAGCCGGATGCCGGCATCTGGGATTACCCGTAGACCAGTATCTGAATCCAGAGCACCCTTGGCAACAACGCATTCGAAATTCCATTTGCGACCATTGCGGACTCGAAGCGGAACATCTGCACAGTGCCCTGGACGGGTGCTCCGCACCGACCTATTCTCTACCCCTTTATAATATGGCTTTGGGATTTGCCCGCTTGGCCAAATCTGCCACCAATTCCAGCGCATCGCAACGTATCCTGCACAGCATGCACGCCTATCCAGGCGGACATACCGGTGAACCTGATTTACGACAGTATTCCGAATCAGGAGACCTTGTCACAAAAGGCGGCGTACACGGTGTTTTTTGCGCAGCTCTACCGGCCTTAGGATTGGGTTTCGCCCTCAAGGTAACGGATGGTGCGTCACTCCCGTGGTGGCCAGTATTCACCGAAGCTCTGTTCCGGGCTGGTTTCATTTCAGCAAACACCCTAAAAGTAATGCGCCAGGCTTTAGTCCCGCAAATTACGACTCGACGTGGCGAAATCGCGGGTTCAATAGTGTTGGACTTTTAGAACTGGGCCTACAGTTCGTATCGAAAATTGAACTTTTCCGCCACAGTGGGTTTTGTTACTCCTACACTAAATAAAAGTACGGCAGCCCTACCTGCAATGCGCACCCTCTTGACACTGTGCAAAAACATTATCAATTCATCTAAAAACCACCCATTGCACGGGAAAAGAATGAATAACTTTGAATCTGGGTGTGCGGATTTTTTTCAATCGAGGCCAGGCTATGAATGGGAAAAATCGAAACACATTTTTAGCGGTAAAATTGATCCTGCTTTCCATCTTGTCCACCTTTGTATGTGTGTCAGGCGATACCCCTTTGAAAGCGATGCATCCTTCTTTTGAATTGATAAATTTCCGTCCTCCGGAGCTCAAACCGCAGGTTACGGGATTTGGCTGGCTCTCAAATGGTGATTTGGTTTTTTCTCATTGGAACGGTGTACAGTCCTTGGTGCATACTCGACAAGACTCCGGCATGGTGTATATCATGAAAGGTACCGGTGGGGATAATCCTCAGAATGTGACCTACAAAGTCTTCGCAAAAAAGCTCGAAGACGTTTTGGGAATGATTGTCATTAATGATTCCATATATATTTCAGGAGGAACCACTCTCACCCGGTTAATCGATACCGATAAAGATGGTGTTGCCGACAAATTTGATACTATTTGGCATGACGAAAAACCACGGGGCCGACATGAATTTTTCTTTGGGCTCGTGGAACAACAGGGTAAAATCTATGGTCTGCTTTCCTCGCAAAAAGATGGAAATGTAATCAATCCTAACCGAGGCACTTGGATTGTCATTGATATTAAAACTAAAAAGATGGAAGTACTCGCAGCGGGTTTACGCGAGCCGAATGGAATAAACATCGGTCCAGACGGTGAATTTTTTTCTCCCGACGTCCAAGGAAACTGGTTGCCCAGCTGTAAATTGAACCACCTTGTGAAAGGTCGATTCTATGGATACAGGTCCAATATTCCTTCGGGATGGGAAAATCTTCCGGATGCAGCTCCGGCCATTTATCTCCCGCAAATAGATATGTGCCGGTCACCCAGCAATCCATTGGTCCTTAGAGAGGGCCCATACAAGGGTCAGATGATTATGGGAGACGTGTCCTATGGCGGTTTGTCGAGAATCTTTCTAGAAAAAGTTGGGGGAGAATATCAGGGCTGCGTGTTTGATTTTGCAGGCGGATTGGAATCCGGCATGGAAAAAATTGCATACGGCCCCGACGGCATGATCTATTTAGGTGGAATGGGAAGCATGGGTGGATGGTGGGCTTGGGACAGTCCACTAAAAAGCTGGACGCTCTTTGGATTGCAAAAAATAAAGCCTACCGCTAAAACAGTTTTTGAAATGAAAGCAGTCCGATCAAAAGGCTCCACAACATTAGAAATTGAATTCACTGAACCTGCCGGTGTCGGAGCTGCTATTGCCTCAAATTACGCAGTGTCTACTTGGCATTTTACCCCTACCGTAAATTATGGGGGCCCACCCATTGACTCACAGCCTCTGCCCGTGATTTCCGTAAATCTGTCGGCAGATAAAATGAAGGCTACCCTAACGTTTACAAAACTTGTCGAAAAATACCTGGTGTACATAAAACTTGCAAATGGCATCAAATCCGCCACTGGTGGAGCCCCATGGGTGAATAGAACATATTATACCTTGAATAAATTTGGGCCGGGAGTGGATGTCACCAGCCCAGTGCGTAGCCCAGATTCCAATCAAAAAAAAGTAGCCGCTAGATTTAATGCCGTATACGGAGTCAACCAGTTGATACTGCCCGATAAGACTGCTTTTGAACTGTCCTTATTTAACTTGCAAGGCTTGCGCATAACTACCTTCAAGGGATTTGGAAACCTAATCGTACAAGCAACACCAACTATGCCTAACGGCATTTATACCATATCCGGTAAGGTAGGTGGCGCCAGGTTCGCCCAAAAGCTTCTGCTGAAATAGAATCACGGCAATACTGGCAATTCCAACCTTTAAACCGAATGATTTCCTAAACACTGCTCGGAGTCCATCATGATCAGCAAACCGTATCACACTTTCATAACTTCAATATTATGCGCTTCCATCTTCCCGATCTTCGCGCAAGTCAATACCCTAAGCCCACAAGAGTCTCAGGCAGGCTATGATCTGCTATTCAATGGCAAGGATTTGAATAATTGGCATGCCTACCGCTCCACTGGAATGAATACCTACTGGACAGTGGAAACCAATGCTCCATTGGGTCCGCGTATCCAAAATCATTCCGGATCGTGGGAGCCGATTTTATCAAACAAAACTTATAAGAATTTTGACATGAAAGTTGAAATTGCCCCTGGGGTCGCTTCCAATAGCGGCATTTTTTTTCGCTACCAAGAAATCGCCACTAACTACGGAAACGCACGATCTGGTCCGGAAATGCAAATTTGTGCCGCCGGAAATTCTGATTGCGACACTCCTCTACATAAATTCGGAGCTGTGTACGATATGTTCCCGGTCAACGACGCCGTGCGCAATACCTGGGACAAACCGGCCGGCCAGTGGAACGAAGTTCGCGTGGTGGCTTTTGACAGCAATTACGTCCATTATGGAAACGACTTGAAATTGGTGGAGTATAAAATTGGATCACCGGCATTCATAGCGGCATACAACGCCAGCAAATATAGTGGTGATGGAAATAACGGAAATTATTACAACATCCACTTTGGAGGCATTCTTTTACAGAACCACAATGAACCGACGCCGGTCTCTTTTCGGAATTTGCGCATTAGAGAACTTAAAGTAAATCCGCTCCGACAAGAATTTAAGGACGGTGTTTGGCCAGCAACTCTGCCGCACTCCTATGTATTTGGGAAAAGAGGGTGTATGGATAATCTGGCAAAAAATTATGACCCAGCAGCTGAAGTATCCGATTCCTCCTGCATTCCTGTTTCCTTAATTGAAAGAAGAATCGGTAAATTGAAGGTCGCCTCACGCAAGCTAAACGAGGGAATTTATAGTGTGACATTGACGGATACCCATTCGGATTTTTCAGTTTATACGGTCGCCGGACAATCGATTGAATTTCAAAAATCGGACCTTAATGGATATGTTTTTAAATCGCCGAACAAGGCAGGCTTCTTGATCTTAAAATTCCGCCTGGATGGAACGCCCGTCTCTCGATTAATCAGCATTCAGTAAACTGTGCGCGTAGCAACCAAATTATGAGATTACCCAATGAACTATAAGATTTTAAAGATATTTTCGGCGGGACTTTTTTTCCTTTCAAGTGCAATTTCGAATGGGAATGCAAATGAAGACGCACAAATTCAATTAAAGGGTGCCACCACTTTTTATGAATTTGGAAGAATCAAAAAAGGTTTGGAGCTGGGTACGAATACTATTGACAATATGTGGGTACAACGCTTTGGCGGAATATTTGATTTGGTGGCCAACCAAGGCACTAATTTGAATATCTATTTAGGGGCCGGCAGTATCTTTTGGCATCCGATACCCTCCATTTCCACCCAGTCGGCCTCCGAAGTTTTTTACGGTGATGCAATTTTATCCAAAGCCTACCTTCAATATAAATTCGGCGATTCTGCGACCTCCAGGCTTCAAACCAAAGCAGGGTATTTCAATGTAAAATATGGCAAATCCAAGAATCTCGGTGAATATCTGTTCCGAACCGGCGCGTATCCTACTTACATCATTACAGGTAATGCACTGGGAACGGTTAATACAGCGTCGGCAAAAGTCTTGGGTACGCAATGGACACAAACTTTGGGCGATCATTTTGAACACAGTCTTTTATTGTCCAGTGAACGCGATTCCTATCCCTACATGGATTTTTCCTTAAGCTATTTGGCGGATTTTAAATCGGACGCTTTCACTTTTGGAGCTGGTCTCATGTTGAGTCGCCTGATTCCGGTTACTCCTAGCAAAACAACCCCACCTTTGGGAAAAGGACGAGATGCGACCTATAACTTGGTCCCTTTCATGAAAAACACTTATTTCAAATACAATGGGAAATACTTGACGTTCAATAGCGAATACTATTTAGCCCTTGCCAAGGCAGACAAAATTAAGAAAGATACGTCAGGTGAAAAATACTGGACCAACGTTGCCAACACGGTTGATAGTCTATTCAAGGTCTGGGACACAACAGCTGTTCCTCGCCCAAGAATGGAATCGTACACTTTCAAGGCAGTAGTGCCTATGGTCCATGCCTCTATTGATTTCGGCCAACTTATAGGTTCAAGTCTTTTCAAAAAAGACGACTTTCTGCTTTATGGTGAATCCATTCTTTTGGGAGTGATCAACCAGCCCATTTACTATGAGCGCCGAATGGACCGACTGGCAATGATGGCCGGATTGAATATCCCCACCTTTGGCATTCTCAATATGCTGAATATAGAGGCAGAATATTTTCCATCTAAATATGTAAATGGCTATGCCACGGCAGCAGAAGCGCATATGCCACTTCCCGACTATATTTATGATAAAACCACTTTAAGTTATGACGTTGGTGACTGGAAGAAAGACGATTGGAAATGGTCGGTATTTATTGAGAAGAAATTAGGGAAGGCCATTTCCCTTCAATCTCAAATTGCCAGTGACCATTTGCGGGGGCGTCAAACCACTCGAATCGTAACCCCTCAATCAATACTTATAGACAAAGATCATTGGTATTACATGTTCAAATTCGTGGCTTCTATTTGATACTTCGCAATTGAATGCGGTATGCCTTTTGCGCCATGCACTTTAAAGTTTAATGGGAACGGAGAGCCTTTAGGTGAACCTGGACTCTTCCTCGAAATAACCCTTGGCAGCCCCGCATTTAGGACAGCACCAATCCTCGGGAACATCTTGCCAAAGAGTGCCAGGAGCGATGCCTGAATCTGGATCCCCTAGTGCTTCGTCATAAATATGCATGCATAACATGCACACATATCTGCGTTGACCAGGTTCCGGTGAATTCATATCAATCTATAATCTAAAGGCTTAAACTGCCGGGGGACGCCAAGCGTCGGAAGTCGTCAGCTGTGATGCCCCCGAGGCCTTCAAATAAAGGAATAATTGCATTCGATACCCGGTTACCCACTTCAATGGATAATTGATCAAGCCCTCACCTTTTTTCAGCGTCTCGCCCCACGGGAAAGTGAATTCTTCATCAGTGAGCGTGACAACGGGCACCGCACGCACTAAACGCTCAACTTCATCGGCTTGCCAGCGCATACGGACCGGAAAATCCGATGCTGGCATGCCCTTGGTCGCCTCATTGGCCGGCATGCCAAGAGACCAATCCCCTGCTAGAATCCGTCGCACTACGTTATAAGGGCCATAGCTTAGGTACCGCAGCAGCTCCAAGGTATTGCGCTGACCCAGGGTTGGGCGATAATCCAGGCACCCGGGCGGCATTTTGTTGAAAAGATTAATACTGACTTCAGCTTCTTTGCGGTACGAGCGCACAAATTGGTCTACAGAATACATGGGCTTTCCTTTCAAATGTGAATAACGGTAACGAACATTATTTAACGATCACCAATTCGGATTCGCTGTAGTATGTGCCTTTATACGTAGCAATACAATTCTTTCCGTTTTGCTTGGCAAAATTCTTGGCCCGATTGGCGCGATCTTCCACTTCCCGTTCGGTTAGAAAACAATCTGAGGGGACAAACAGGGCGCCGATGGATACAGTAGTCTTTTCGGAGATACCGCGATAACTGATCATCCGGAGTTTCTGCTGGAATTCCTTGATGAATCCTACCCCCATGGATAAGCTGAAGTTGGGAAGTAACAAAATATATTCGTCACCGCCGTAGCGATAGCCTTGCCCATGCGTATACAAATGGGACTCCATCAGCTCCATAAATCGTGGCAACAAATCACGGTCGATTTTTGTTTCACCGTGGCGAGTATTGAAGGATTTGAAATCATCGATGTCCAAGTAGGCCACCATCAACCCATTAGATCGCAATTCGCATTTTTCTCGATAGTACCTTAGGTCTTTCACAAACAAAGACGGAGCCTGGAGAATATGAAACTTT
>JAYSRH010000538.1:0-6177 GCA_043721115.1 Fibrobacteria bacterium
TCACAAGGGAAGAGGTATCGCCTCAGTTACCGTTTCGATTTCGGTGACCCACTGGATGGGATATCCCTGGAAACCGACCCTCAGGGACTTGCCGCATTATCTATGTCTGATCTGGTAGTGGGAATACCTATCTGGAGAAAATGGATTTGGGAATATTATCTGGAGCGGCTGGGAACAAAGTCGGCGGAACAGTTGCGGTCCCGAATCGATGACATTCTCGTCGCTTGGCCGGAAGGTTCTTTTCCCCCGTGCAAAACATTGGTCCAAGCCGTGCTTGCGTTTTTGAAAGATGCAGGCCTGGAAACCTCTCAAGCGACCGTTACGTTTCCAGCTATCTGGCCTGTCCACACCCAAATCCACATCTTTATAACCAGTCCCAATGGTCGAAGATTTCTTCTGCACGTCGATCCGGGTATGGGCGACTCGGAACTGTTTGCCGCAGTTAGAAAAATTCTTTTCGGAGATCCCGTCGTGCCCCGATCTTGGGTGGAATGGACAGGTGCTACACTTCAAAATTTTGAATCGATACCCCCAGCCCTTGCCTGGCGAGGCCGGTATTATGGTGCGGATCCCTTGGGCCAAACCTCTAATCCGGATTCAAAAAATCCGCCTGTGACCGGATTTTTTCAAAGCTCAGATGAGGCCGCTTTTCATTTCCGCATTGCCAATTCTACTCGTTCGAAGCAGCCTTCCGTTGAGGATGAAACGAAGGCAGCTCTGTCTGTATTTTTTACCCGCCGATTTCAGATGTTGCTGGAGGGCCGGAGTTGCCCGGAACGTGTTCGCTTACAAATGGATAAACTGCGGGAACTGGTATGTACCCAATGGTTACCCAGCTGTTACCTGGAAGCCTATGGTTCTGAGGCCTTGTCTATAGCTGAAAAAAATATGCCACTCCCACTGGCGCGCTTATCCAGCAAAGCAAAAGTGCAAGTTAAATCGCTGGCAGCTTTAAGTAAGGCAGTCGTGCTGAGTGAGGAAACCGGATCTTGGGTGGCAGTAGCCTTGTGCCTCGGTGCCGCCTTTGTATCCCTTCGATGTTTTCGCAATTGGTTTCAGACGCTTACCCAAACAGCAGCACACAGTAAGAATTTAATCCAGGAAATTTTAACGCAGCTCGCCACAACTCCTCAAAGCATGGAAATACTGCTCTCCCCATTTTTTTCGGCTTGGCTGGCCAAGGCTTGGGAAATACGTCTGCCCGATTCCGTGCTGGGAGGTTTTTCCTCTTTTACGGAAGACTTTCTTCCAACTGGGGACTGGACTGAAGCGCTGCAAGCCTGGGAAAAAGGCCAAGCCACTATGGAAAAAATCCGTAAAGGTTCAAAAGAAATCCGCGATCGATTTTACCAGCGCATGGCAGCCTTGAATCAAAGCGTAAGCGGACTGCCCCAAGAAATCCGCCAAGCTCTGATGGTTTTGGATAAGCCGGTTTCCTGGTCCGATAAATCACTGGCTGAATTGGACTTGGAGCTATACTTGAATAAAGTGACAGTAAAGGTGGGCATTCCGGGAAGTGAAAATACGGCCTCGGATTCCACCCAGCTTACGGAGAAACGGCTCCTCCTAAAGGATTTGACTCGTAAAAATCGCAAACTTTAAACACATTTTTGGTCAAAACCATTTTTAATAATGTGGTTAACGCCAAAAGTAGCCCTAAATAGATTCTGGGTGGCAACCCGATTCTTGCTTTCGATGATATATTTTCTGTTTGGGCGATTGATTCGTCTAAATTCTGTTTAAAAAAATAGGAGACCCGTGATGCGACAAGAAACACGTTCGGCATTTAAACTTTTTTTCTTTTCAGGTCTGATTTTATGTGCCAATGCCCATGCCGATCAACCGGGAACAAGCCCGATCAAAGTTTTTCTGATGGCCGGACAATCCAATATGGAAGGTCAGGCTGTAGTCGATCTCAATGAAGCCTCTGGTTATAACGGAGGCAAAGGCAATCTTGAATATGTCATGGCCAACTCACCCCTTAAAGCCCAGTATGCCGGACTGAAAGACAATGCCGGAAAATGGAAAGTGTGGACGGACGTCTGGGCCCGGTATAGAACCTCACCCACCGTACTCTTAAAAGGCGACTTGGGTTTAGGCTATTCCGTTTATGGGGATCTCCATCATTTCGGTACGGAATATCAATTTGGACATGTCATGAGCGATTCTCTTGGCAACCAGGTGCTTCTCATCAAGGCTGCTTGGGGTGGGCGCGATATTGCTGTTGATTTTCGCCCCCCGAGTTCAGGCGGAACAGTGGGTCCTTTCTACACCACCATGATTCAGTATTTCCATGAAGGCTTGGACAATATCGCTGCGGACTTTCCAGGCTATGATGGCAAAGGATATGAGATTGCCGGCTTTGTTTGGTTCCATGGGTTTAACGACCATCTCGATCCCGCCAAGATTGCCGCCTATGAAGTCAACTGCGCAAATTTGATCAAGGATGTTCGCAAGGAATTCAATGTTCCAAAGCTGCCTGTTGTGATAGGGGAAGAATGCGGCGTGGACGCGTTGGCGATGCAAGCCAATGCCCTGGCCATTCAGAAGGCTCAGCAGGCCGTTGCCGATCGACCGGAATTTGCCGGACAAATAGCCTACGTAAAAACCGCCAAATACGTGAGACCGGCCATGGAATCCCCCAATACAAGCCATGGACATCACTTTTACGGAAATGCGGAAAGTTATTTTATGATAGGTGATGATTTTGGCAAGTCTATGCTCAAGCTGCTGCCTAAGGTGACGGCTTCACAAGGAAGGAATTCCTACCAAGTTCGTCCGGCCTTTCAAATGCACCTTTCCTTTAACCTGGGGAAGATGCGTGGAATTCAGACCATGGATATTGGTCTACCGCGCGAGGGGAAAATGACTCTCACCATTGCAGATGTACAGGGTCGAATCGTCTACAGCCGTTCCGGAGTTTCTGCATCGGGCGTTGAAAGCATTGATATGTCGAATCTGAACCGGGGGATCTATCAGGTGCGGCTACAGGGGCCTAAAATTTCAGCTTCAAAGTCATTGGTGATATTCCAATAACCTTGAGGGGCCTTTAAACACTCCACTTTCATAGGCTGAATTTTCAGTCTGGCAAGTCTCTGCCAGGCAACCTTGTTCAACTCCTACTGTGTCCGTTAAAGGACCGGTGTCAATAAGAATTTCAGCACAGCAGGATTGAATTAAATCAGCGCTGCGCTTAAAATCGCAGCAACATACTGAACCGCTTCTGGTTATTGCGGATACCGGTATCAAAGGACCGGATAAAGGTTCCATCGACCTGCAAGATATCGGAAATCATAAAGCCGAGTCCGATGTCGAGTTCAAAACGCTTACCGCTTTGGTCATAAAGATATCCCGTACGGAAAGCCGCGACATTGGCATAAACATATTCTGCACCGGTATTCAATACGCTCTGCCTTAAATTTTCTCCCCAAGTGTCTATAGCCGAATGGTTCTTGTCTTCGAATGGATAAATCAGTTCCTTCCATGCACCGATATAGACGGGCGCGGCTTCGTTGCCTTCCCGGTAGACGGCTTCCCGGTTTACATCGCCGGCTATAGTGAGTTTGTGGTTGGGTGTATGGACAACTTCATAGGCTAGGCCGACCTTCCAGGTGAAGGGGATAGGATCCGCTTGCGCTTGGTCTACGTAGAAAACCGCCGGGCCCATATTTTGCAATACCATAGCCAGATTGAGTCCTTTGATGAATGGGCTCTTGTATAAAATGCCTGCATCTACTGCATAGCTCACGGCTACGCCATCGGTTTTTTCTCCACTTGAGGTAATGCCGCGTGCCAAGGCAGAGTAGATGAACTTGGTGTTGACTCCTAAGCCCAGGTCCTTGGAGAGTCGCGTGCCGTAACTTAAAGCGCCGACGAGTTCGTAGGAGTCAAACTTACCGATATCCTGACCTTCCGAATTGGTCTGTGCATTTTGACCAAAAGACACATAGTTCACAAATCCGCCAACGGTGCCCCATTCTTCCACGGGAAAGGTTGCCCCCGTGAAAGCATGATACAAGTCGGGAAGATTGAGTACGGGCAAAAGGCTTTCATAGAAAAAACCCACCTGAGACTTGGCGCTGTTATAGCGTTCTATGCCTGCGTCCGTGACGAACCAGATGTCGGGCCCTTGCGCCTGAACTTCTCGGACATCTTTATCCACCAAACCGTTGCCAGAATGGAAGTGCACCCAGTCCGCCTTAATATCCTGCTTGCCGGATTCGTCGATGGCGGCTTTTTTGGCCTCTTGGCGACCCTGGGGATTGGTATAGTTGGGCGTGTACTTCCACGCTCCTTCTGAAGTGCCAATCCAAATATGCCCGTCTTCATCCAGGGCCAGGGAACGTACTTCCTGTTTTTTAAAATGGATTTTTTCCCAGGCGCGTAACGAAAAATGCGATAAGCCGCCGGGGTGCGCGGCCCAAACATGGCCGTACTTATCGAGAATGATTCGATTGACGGTGGAGTCCAGGAGGCCATCGGATTTTGAAAAGAGTTTCCACTTGGCCGATCCACTTGTTGATTTGGCGGCTTGATAACGGGCGATTCCCGCGTCTTTAAGGGCCACGTAAATTTCATCCTGATTCTCGTTGGTAGCCAAACTGGTGACATACTGACTCGGCAACAGGCTTTCGCCACGCCTAGTGATTAAGGTTTTCTTGTATTCATACAATCCATCCGAAGTGCCAATCCATACGCTGCTGCCCTTGATGGCTAAAGAGGTAACGGCAAGTTTATGGTACTCGCTCGTTGCCGGCGCAGAGGCGGGAACTGTTGGCGCCGAAGCGGGAACTGTATTGGGTGCCGGAATAGTGTCGGCGGCGGGTTTCGCCACAGCAAGGGACGAGTCTACGGCTTTGGCTACATAGGTAAAACCATCTTCCTTATCAAAGGCTTTCCAGCCCGCACCATCAAAGCGATATAACCCGCCAGTAGTTCCAACCCAGAGTCGGTCCGTATTGTCCAGTACCAGCGCGGTAACCGGTTCCTGTGGGAAAAGCAGATTGTAGGGTAGCTTAAGGCTTATCAGGTCTTCTTCGTCCTGTTTGGAATTGATATGGTTATAGGCTTTTACCCGCTTCACTAAACTGTCGAGATTGTCACCGGTACCCGCGTAGCGGCGGACGATTTTGTCGATTTGATCGCCTTGCTCCAGTACATACTCATAGTAGTCCCGCCAAAATTTGCCGTTGAACAGGAGCAGAGCGTCTTTTGCACCAGCCCACACCGTTGACTTAAGCAAGAAGCCGGATCGAGGCTTAGTGGCAATGGCGGTAAAGTCCCGAGTATAGTCCACACCACTCTTTCGGTATGCCTTCGGTAGCAGCATTTCCCATTCATTTGAGAGCGGACCGAAAGCCATGCCTGCGGGATTCCAAAATGTGCCGAACACATCATCGGACATGGCAATGGCAGTCTCGCCCATACCCAGCTGGCGCGCGCCAACCGGCATGACCAAGGTAATGACCGCGGACCCTCCTTGTGCACGCGCATTTTGAGAAAGGACGAGGGGGCATAACAGGCTTAGAATCGATAACGGGGACGACAGACGGGCACTGAGAATTTTAAAGCTTGACAACACTTCTCCAATCCGGGGTAAGGTATTTGCCGTTCACGGGCAGAATGGGAGTCCAGGCAGTGTTTCCACTTCCAGCGTTCCAGGCCTCTTTTGTCAAAAGCGTCACCCCACAACCGAGGTGGAAGGGCGGGATCAATTGCACATGATTGTGGAGTTGCTCACGGGTAACGTAGGTATCCCCTCCGAACATGGCGCATGAGCGCTGGCATTTGACGGGCACCTGGTACTTATAGGTCTGGATTCCTTCCTTATCGCCAATATCAATATTATTAATACTAATATTCGCGACCCTCCGCCACTCATCCAGGTATTGCTCGACAGAACCGTTGGCGATTGGAGAGTTTTGTGGTGCAGACAGGACTGCCTGCGCTTCCTCAAAGGAGGGTTCCCGTTCCTGCAATTCCTTTCGAGGCGACCGTCTGATGAGGGAATACACCCCACTGGCGTATATAGGGGAGGAATCGTCCTGAACCGGTCCACCCCCATCCCTGCTCTGTTTGCGCAGTATGACTGTAATGGCGGTTGCCACAATCAAAACGATGACCCCAAGGATGATCCAAAAAAGCACGGATAGAATCATTTTTCCCTTTCGAGCCGGA
>JAYSRH010000539.1:0-6176 GCA_043721115.1 Fibrobacteria bacterium
CTCAGAGAGGCCCAATGCCATTCCAAATATTTGTTTAGGTTCCATGCCAAGGAAAAATAACTTGATTTGGCCAATACCCACTCAAAGTGCGAAGGAACCCTTTTTTTCCTGTCGGTTTATCACAAAAGGGCACTCGGCCTTACCTCCCTTTGCATGAGCATCCTGTGATTTTATTTTTTCCGTTTTTCCAGATGGAAGGACGGAAAATAAGGTGAAAGCAATTCGCGTGAAGTCTTTTTGAGCATCGGGGAGGTCCACTTCGACGGATACCATGACCGTATCCCCAAATAGCGCTTTTTCCACTGACCATTTTGGATTGGAAATTTTTACAGGGTAGATTTTTTGTGGAGGTGGCGGCACCTTTTCCACTTCGAGCTCTTCATCCTGTTCTTCGATGGCAGGTGTTGCCACTCGTTTTGTGGGGCCGACACCCCCGCCTCCTCCAAGCTTGGGCTTGCTAAAAATGTCCTTTGGGACAGATGGATTGGGATCCCACTTGTGGTTAAAAGGGTCAAGGGGTGGTTTTGCGAAGGGATCTAAATTCATAAGGCAAACCTACTAATGTTACCCGCTGGAGTATATGACAGCCGTCACATTGCCCGGCTTTTGATTGGGAAAGGCAATCCCAATACCTATGTTAAATCTACCGCGGTAGATTTAACATAGGTGCTAATATGCCCGTTTTTCATATCCTTACCTTTAAACAGGCGCTCGGGACGACTTAATGACGGTTGAGGTGCGTCGGGAGGAATCGTTTTGTTATACGGCTGCTTTTACTTTTTATTTCCCGCCACAATTTTTATTTCCTTCACCAAATTTGGCAAGAAAGCTTGGATGATTTTCCAGACAATGGAGTGATCGATTCCAAAATAATCGTGAACAATTCGATTACGGAACCCCTTGATCCTCATCCAATCAATATTGTTGTTTTTCAATTTGAATTCATCTGGCAGGCGATTTGAAGCCTCGCCTATGATTTCAAAATTCCGAATGACCGCATCAATCGTCTTTTCATCGTGAATGAACTTGTCGAAGCTCATTCCTTTGGTGAATTTTTGGATCTTCTTTGCAGATTCGAGAATGTCTTCGAGCAAAAGACCGGGTGTTCTCTTAGACATACTTCAAATCATTTCTGATTTCCTTGTAATACTTTGGTTTGATCCCTTTTCGAGAAACCAGATCGACTTGAACTTTTAGCAAAGCCTCTAAATAATTTGCCAAGTCAATGAATTCAACACCAACCTGGGAGTTGAATTCGACGAGAATATCTAAATCGCTTTTTCTATTCTGTTCGTTCCTCGAGTAAGAACCAAAAATTGCCAGATTTTTTACATGGTACTTTTTAAACATCTGGAGTTTATGCGAAGAAAGTACATTCTTGATTTGGATGAGACTTTTCATTGTGTCCTTACTTTAGCATTTCCAAAGCGTGAAATCAATTCGTGGCCGGTGTTGTGTTTGGATTGAAATGTCTTATAGGTGCGTCCCAGCCGTCACACCACCTCATGCCCGCGCAGAAATCTAGTTGAAGCCTCAATGGCGCGAACATAGTCGTCCTTGAACGGATACAAATCCGGCGTCAAGTCCCCGGTGTACTTAATTTCCTTCAAGCTTCGGAAGATGCCAGAAAAATCCACGTCACCGTCCCCGTACAGTTTGTGAACATGGATGCGATCCTTGATATCCTCCAGATGGATGTTGCGCAGATAGGGCGCAAGCTCCAATATACATTTGCCGATATCCTCGCCCAGCACCTGACTGTGTCCCACGTCGAAGTTTATAAATACATCCCCGGGGAAAGTCACAGCCAAATCCAGAAGTTGCCCACTGGAACGGATAACATGCTCCGGCTCCTGTTCGATCATGAAGTCCAAGCCCCGGGGCTTCTTTTTGATAAGCATGCCGATTGCATTTTTAAGCGCCTCGACCTGTTGTTCTATTGCATTTTCGCTATCCGGTAACCCCGTGGTTAAGGTAACGTTAGGGCTACCTAATCTAACCGCTATGGCCACAGACTTTTCGACGGCTTCCGCTTTGCGGGCGCGCAGTAGCCGATCGAGGGAAGCCAGGCCGGGTTGATGGGGAATTGGACCCATCAGAAAAGGAGCGCCCATGTGTACGTTCCGAATGCAGAGACCCTTCGCCTCAAATGCTTCACGGACATCGCGCCAGTATGTGCTTTCATCGGCGCGTTTCAGCATATCGGCCGTAACCACCAGTTCCACACCCTGAAAGGGACTGGGGCTTAAGAGGTCGGCTATTTCGGAAAAGGTGAAAGCGTCGGGCAGGGACCCGGTGCTATAACAAAGCATCCCAATACTCCAGCATAACGCGGTTCAGCTGGATTTCGGAAACGGGCGTGAGCACGCCTTCTTCATACCGATTCACTTCACCCATGGCTTTGACCAAAACAAAGGCCATGCCTTTGCCGACTTTCTTATTGTCGCGTTGGACGCCGGCTAGAATTTGCGAGACGGAAATATCTTTGGGCAGCGTAGGGATGCCGGGCAATCGGGACAGCAATACACTTTGCTTCTTGAGTTCTTCAGTGGACATGATGCCCATATTGTTAGCCAATTGGCCAGCTACATTCATGCCGTGGTAGACGGCCTCACCATGCAGGAGTCGGCCCTGGGAAAGAAATTCCAAAGCATGACCGACAGTATGTCCGTATTCCAGCATCAGGCCAAGGGATTTCTCTTTAGGATCCAATCGTGCAATTTCGAATTTTTGGGTCAAGCTATTTAAAAGCAGAAGCTGCATTTGAGCTTCCGAGAACGTGTCGCGCGCGGAAAAAAATCGGATGGCTTCCGCATAATGATGACCACCAAGAAGAATGGCGTTTTTACAGTATTCGACAGCGGCGGCTCTCAATTGTCTCAAGGGTTCGGTGCGGATAAAGCGAGTATCAGCGATTGCAGCGATGGGAGTCGTGTATACGCCCAACCGATTCTTACCACCAGCGAAGTTGATGCCTTGCTTGTTGGAAACGATTACGTCGCTTTGCGCCATGAGTGTGGTCGGCACTTGGACAAACCGGATGCCCCGGTATAGGAGTGACGCTGCCAATCCGCCGATATTCAGAACCACGCCCCCGCCAAAGTTGACGACTACAGAGGATTTGGTGATGCCGCGTTCGAATAATTGTTGGCAGATATATTCCAGGTTCGAGAGCTTTTTTTCGTTCTCCCCCTCAGCGATGAGCAGAATTTCCGGAGCGAAATGTTGGGAAAGGCTTTGCAAAAGACCGGCGCCGTGGAGGCCAAAAACCCTATGGTCGGAGAGGATGAAAACGCGATCGGGCTTGAGTTCACGCAACAGATTGGGCAAAAGATCAATGGCACCAGCGCCGAAATGAATGGGCATGTTGCCTGTGAGAGGAGACGTCCAGGTTTGGACGGAGCCAGTTTCCACATCGAATGCCAAAATACCATTGCCGGTGTCCGATTTTTGCAGCATACTTGGATTCCGTTCCTCTACTTAGCCCTTAGCCCTAACGGTTTACTAATTTAATCTAACGCGGATACGGTTCTTTTGAAATAGGATTGTTGATGCGCCTCTTCTCAAGTGAACGGGAAGGCTAAAAACGTGATAAATCTCGATTTAACCTACTGCACCAATGTGCATGCCTTTGGTGATTTGACTTCGTGGCAGGATACAATAAGTCGTTTTGGGGCTGGAATTCGCACTAACGTGGGTTGGAAGACGCTTCCCATGGGTTTGTGGTTTCCTGCCACTTTGGCAGCAGAAATCGAAAAAGACCCCGTCAATTTACTCTCAAAAATAAAGGTTCTCTTCCAGGAGCAAGGCCTTTCCACCTTTACCGCCAATGGATTTCCTTTTGGGAATTTCCACGACAAAGTGGTTAAAACCAAGGTGTACCAACCCGATTGGTCGGATGCAAACCGACTCGACTATACCTTGGCCTGTGCCCGCATCTTGTCGGGGCTTTTGCCAAAGGGAAGCGAAGGGTCGCTCTCTACCTTACCGCTGGGTTGGCGCATTGGATGGAGCGCGGAGCTTACCAGGCACGCCGTTCGAAACTTGCTCGCTTATGTCCAGTATGCCCGTACCCTGGCGGATACGGAGGGGCAATCCATTCGGCTAGCCATTGAACCGGAACCGGGTTGCGTACTTGAAACCACATCTCAAGTGGTGGAGTTTTGGAATACATTTTTGCGGCCTGAAGCAAAACGCATCGGTATCGCAGCTGCGGATTTAAACCGTTTTTGTGGCTTATGTTATGACACATGCCATCAAGCCGTGCAATTCGAAAATCCCGTCGAGGCCCTGAACACGTACCGCGAGCATGATATACCCATAGCCAAGATGCAGTTGTCCAGCGCTTTGGTTTTTTCACCGGATGCTTCCCGGAAGTCCCAGCCCCTTCGGAACCAGTTTGTCGAAGAACGGTTTCTCCATCAAACGCGTATCAAAGCCCCGGGTGGTTTGCTGCACTTTGATGATTTGCCGCTTGCCTTGGCGGAAGCCGATAAAAACCAGGATTTATGGTCTTATCCATGGCGTGTGCATTTTCATGTGCCGATCCATGCCGATGGCATGCTGGATGCAAATTTGATTTCGACCACCCGTGACGACATGCTCCTAGCTTTTAAATTTGCGGTTAACCACGACCTCTGCCGACACTTTGAGGTTGAGACCTATACTTGGAGCGTGCTGCCGGAATCGCATCGGCCCAAGAATGATGCGGAATTGATGGAGAGCATAGCTGAAGAATTGCGTTTCATTGCCAATCACGTGCCCGCAGGGACCATTGTAAATGGCAATGTCTGGGAAGGACATTCAAATGGCGGATAGCCTGTACAAAACTGCGGTGCTGAATGTGGTGGGATTAACGCCCTCCTTGATTGGCCCACACATGCCGCGCATCCAAAAATTCCTGAACGCGGGCTGGAGTGCGCGCCTGGAGGAAGTCTTTCCGGCGCTGACCTGTTCCAGCCAGGCGGCCATGCTGACCGGTACTGGTCCGAGCCAAAACGGAATTGTCGCCAACGGCTGGTTCTTCCACGACTTGGCAGAAGTGGGTTTCTGGAAGCAGAACAACGGACTCATTCAAGGAGAAACCGTATACGCCAAACTGAAACGCGAGCATCCAACCTTCACCTGCGCCAAACTGTTCTGGTGGTACAACATGTATTCCGGCGCGGATTGGAGCGTGACGCCACGGCCCCAGTATCCGGCAGATGGGCGCAAAGTATTCGATGTGTATACGGAACCGGCGAGCTTGCACGATCCGTTGATCAAAGACCTAGGGCCCTTTCCCTTTTTCGAATTCTGGGGACCGGGATCCGGAATCGGTTCGTCTACGTGGATTGCCGCTTGCGCCAAATGGACCTTTACCCGGCATCAACCCGATCTCAATTTGGTCTATCTTCCCCATCTCGATTATTGTCTGCAACGGTTTGGTCCAGGCGCCAAGGAAATACCCGCTGAGCTTACGGCCATCGATACCGTGGTCGGGGACCTGATCGACTTTTATCAAAGCCGTGGAGTCCGGGTCATGCTGGTTTCCGAGTACGGTATTACCCCGGTTACCCGTTGTTTGCATCCCAACCGAATTTTGCGCAAGGCCGGATTTTTGGAAATCCGTAAGAGCTTGACCTGGGAGCTCTTGGACGCGGGGGCGAGCGAAGCCTTTGCGGTATCGGATCATCAGATCTGCCATATTTATGTCAAAGACAAATCCCGCATCCCGGAAGTTGCCGCGCTTTTTGAAAAGGAACCGGGACAACGCGCCGTGCTGGTGGGCGAGGCGATAGAGAAAGCCGGGCTCAAGCATGCACGCAGCGGAGACATCATTTTGATGGCCGATCCCGATGCGTGGTACACGTATTATTACTGGGAAGACGATCGGCTGGCGCCGGACTTTGCGAGATGTGTAGACATCCACCGGAAGCCCGGTTATGATCCAGTGGAGCTCTTCCTGGATCCCAAGCGCAAAGCCGTCAAACTTAAAATTGCCTGGACTTTGCTCAAAAAGATGCTGGGCTTCCGCTACTATATGGACGTAATCCCACTCACTCCAGAACTCATCAAGGGCAGCCACGGTACTCCAGCCGACAATCCGGCCGAAGCGCCGCTGGTGATTTCCGATTTTGCCCTGGCCAAGACCGTAACAGGCGCAATACCTATGACAGCTGTGCGGGATCTGATTG